>JBBPZZ010000120.1:0-19869 GCA_038198445.1 Rubrobacterales bacterium | reverse complement strand
TTGGGGAGAGCCGTACCAGCCAACAATGTGGCGCCCATAAAGGTCAACTCCAACAAGGTGGTTACCGACCTAAACGCCGACAAGCTCGACGGCAAGGACTCTACCGATTTCGCGACCAAGGGCGCCGAACCCTGGCATGAGGTCGGCGCCGCAGGCGAGCCGCCGTTCTCCACTGATGCCGGTTGCGCGGATGCCGAAGAGGCCCACCCGTGCGGATGGCAGAACTTCGACACCAACCACAACAGCGCCGCCTTCTTCAAGGACCCCTCCGGTGTCGTTCATCTCAAGGGCCTCGTCTCGGCATACGGATGCGACTTCAACCCCGGCGACGCTATCCACTGCATCGGGCCGAGCCCTTCTCTTGGAGGGATCTTCACGCTGCCCGCGGGCTACAGCCGGCCAGGCGAGAGGTCCAGGTCACCATCTCTGAAAGCAAGCTGGGACGGGCGACCATCACACCCGATGGGAAGGTGATCCCGGAGATCGGTATCCCGAGTTGGTTCTCCCTCGACGGCATCACCTTCCGCGCGGCCAACTGAGACGCGGCCTGGAAGAGAAAGGACAGAGTTTGAAAGACAAATCGAGCAAGAATCACTCGTTTGAGGGATGCGCCCAGGCGTGAGTGGACACTAAAGTACAATTATAGATGATTGATCTGTTTGCAGTACTCGGCTCCATAGCCGGTTTGGTCGTCACAGATCCAGCTACCCGAAGTACAGCGGCGAGGAGAAGGACACCGATAACCCGGCGTCCAATCAGGAAGGAAATCATGGCTAAGACAGGCGACGAGATCACGAACCCGCGCACGGGCCAGAGGATGGTGTTCCTGGAGACCAGCAAGGCTCTGGTAAGGATCGACACCTACAACCCGCCCACCAATGTCCCCGAACCCGAGCACGTCCATCCCTTCCAGGAGAGCGGCGCCGAGGTGATCTCCGGTTCGCTGCGCTTCCATATGAACGGCGTGGAGCGTTCGGTGAAGGTGGGGGAGTCCATAACCATCCCGGCCAATACGCCCCATCATTTCTGGAACGACGGCGAGGAGGAGGCTCATGCCATCCAGTGGTTCCGCCCAGCCTTGAAGATAGATAGGTTCTTCGAGTCGTTCTTCGGCCTCGCGCAAGACGGCAAACTCAACGAGAAAGGCCTGCCTTCGCTATTGCAGATGGCGGTGGGAGTACCCTACTTCGGAGACGAGATACGGCTTACCAGCCTGCCGTGGCCTGTGCAGAGGACGCTGTTTGCGGTACTCGCGCCCATAGCCAGGATGCTCGGCTACAAGGCGGAGCATCCTTAACCTCTAGAGGATGCGGCGCTATGCGCTAACATTATCGAATATGCGTTCGTACCGAAGCGCATCGGTCTCCATAAGACCGGACGAGACGCAGACGGCGCCGTTTCGCTGGTTCGAGGATATTCGACTCAGCAAGCCCAGATCACACGCGTGGGAGAGGAGAAAAACGTTGAAGATCGAAGCCAGGCTGAAAGAATTGGGGCTCGTGCTCCCGGAACCGATACGACTTCCTCCGGGGGTCGAGCTGTCTTTCGCGTGGGTGCGAGTACGCGGCGACCGGGCCTACGTCAGCGGACACGGCCCGCTAAACCCGGATGGCTCGATCTCTGGGCCGTTTGGCAAGGTGGGCGCGGAGGTCTCGCCAGAAGCAGCTTACGAGGCGGCGCGCAGGGCCGCGCTCTCCGTGCTCGCCAGCCTCAAGCGCGAGCTTGGAGACCTCGACCGGGTCAGCGCGTGGCTGATGGTCTACGGGCTCGTCAACGCCGTGCCGGGTTTCGAGGGAACGGCGAGTGTCATCAACGGGTTCTCCGATCTGATCCTGGACCTCTACGGCCCCGAAGCCGGGACGCACGCCCGCGCCGCCCCCGGCGTTGCGACGCTGCCGCTAAACCAGTCGGTCTTCGTCGGGGCGGAGGTGGAGATCAGAGTCTAGCTTCCTAACCAAAGAGCGATAAGTTAGCAGCCGAAACAATTTGGTCCATGGCCGCTATCTCCTGTCATGGAATGATCAGACCGCTAGAGAGGCCCACCGAGCCATATGCCGGGCTATTCATGTCCTGATTTTTCACTACATCTCAAGCGTTGAAATGCATACCGTTGGCTGGCATAATGGCCCCGCATCAACAGGTAGAAACAGTCGCTTAAAGGAGGGGGCATCCGTGCGGCGAGACGAGATGGACGGTTATCGTCCCGATGAGGCTTCAAGACAGGTCGCAGGCGGTATCTCAAGTTACCTGATGGGAAGACGTGAATTCTTGAAGCTGGCGAGCACCGGGGTGGGCGTTGCGACGCTCTTTGGTGTGTCTGGGGCTACGTCCGCAAGAGCTCAGGAGCCTTCCGGCGGATCTGACACACTTCAGTCGGAGTTCGAGGAGGCGGCAAAGGAGTATGGTTTGCCGGTTGGCATATTGCTCGCGATGGGCTACGTGAACACGCGCGGGGAGATGCCGGACCCGGACAGCAACCGGTACGAGAAGGGCGACATCCACGGCTGGGGATCTTACGGGATCATGGGTCTCGTGCAGAACCCGACCTCGGATACTTTGGGTGAGGCATCGCGGCTCACCGGAATCTCCGAGGAGGACCTCAAGACGGATCGAGCCGCGAACATCCGCGGTGGAGCGGCGCTTCTTGCGGAGGCGATCGGGGGAAAGAAGCCCCAGGATCCTTCCGGATATCTAAAGGCTGTTTCTGGCAGAGGAAGAGCGCCCGGCAAGAACTTCACGGCGGTCTCGGGTGTCGGCGGCGGGGAGCTCTACGCCGATCAGCTCCGGGAAGCGCTCGAGAAGGAGGCAGAAGCGAAGACGAGCGCTGGTGAGAAGCTCTCGATTCCGGCGCTCGCGGGATCGGCTTCCGGGGGTCGACGATGATATCCAAGCCCTCGGTCGTGTGGTATCCGGCGAGCTCCAAGAACTACACCTCGGCAAACCGCGAGTCAGATTACCAGATCACAAGGATCATCATCCACGTAACGCAAGGGTCGTGGTCGAGCGCCGTGAACTGGTTCCAGAACCCGGACGCCGGGGTCTCCGCCCACTACACCGTGCGCTCCTCCGACGGTAAGATAGCCCAGTCGGTGAGCGACCTAAACATCGCCTACCACGCCGGTTACTGGCCCCACAATGTCCACTCCATAGGCATCGAGCACGAGGGCTACATAGGCAATAAAGCGTGGTTCACGAGGGCTATGTACCGCCGGTCGGCGAGGCTCACCGCCTACCTGTGCCGTCACTATCGAATCCCAATAGACCGGAAGCACATAATAGGACACTACCAGGTGCCGGGTTGTCCGGGTCCGGGAGGGGGATCCGGTTGCCACACGGATCCGGGCAAGTACTGGAACTGGCGCCGCTACATGAGGCTCGTCCGGCATTTCGCCAATTCCTAGCCCCTCCCAATAAACTCTCGGGAACTCGCCCGTAACTTCGAAAAACCTCAGTCGGGCAGCTCGACCCTGTTCCCCACCTTCACCTTGCGTTGCTCGAAGAAGCCCTTGTTCGCTTCGAGGGCGTATTTGGCCGGCTCGGCGGAGACGTAGTGGGGTGGCTGATCGTCCAGGGCTTTCATCTCCTGGACGTCAATGATGCGTCCCTCGGCGTCGATGTAGGCTATGGAGAGCGGGATTAGAGTGTTCTTCATCCAGAACGAGCGCACCTGCTCGTCCGGGAAGACAAAGAGCATGCCCCGGTCCTTACCGAGAGACTTACGGAACATGAGGCCCTTCTCTTGCTCCGCCGGGCTGTCCGCGATCTCGACTTTCATCTTCACCTTCTCGCCGCCGGAGGCGTCGATGGTAATGGCCTGAAGCCCGGACGCGGAAGCAGTCGTCTCATCCCCGGAGGCCTTTGCGGTACCGGCGTTCTTATCAGAGCCGCCGGAGTCTCCACTGCATCCCGCGGCGAATAAGACGAGAAAGATCAGGGCTATCGTCAGCTTCCTCATCGCAGCGTAAACTCGATGCGTTTGTTCTGGCGGCCCTTGCTCTTGTGGCCGGTGATCTCCAATCGCCCAACTTCCCTGGTGTTGTACACATGAGTCCCGCCGTCGGCCTGGGTGTCTATGCCTTCTATCTCGACTATGCGTATGGTCTTCACACGCTCGGGTACGAGGTTGACCTGCGTGCGGATCAAATCCGGGTTCTTCAACGCCTCCTGGCGCGGCAACCCGTAGACTTTCACCGAACGCTCCTCGGCCAGCGCCTCATTCGTCAAACTCTCTATCTCACCCACGACATCGAGGGTCCATTCGTCGGGGAAGGAGAAGTCCATCCGGGCGCGTTCGGCGCGCATCTGGCCTCCGGTGACCTTCGCGTCGAAATTTCTCCAGATAACGCCGGAGAGTGCGTGAAGCGCGGTGTGGTAGCGCATGTGAGCGTGGCGCCGTTCCCAGTCTAGCTCTCCCTTGAGATCCCTGACCGTATCCGGGATGGCCTTGTCTAGGACGTGGACGACCTGTCCTCCCTCACGGCGCGCATCCACCACGAGCGCCTGTATCGGGCCGATGCCGAGAGTGCCCTTGTCCGGCGGCTGGCCTCCGCCTCCGGGGTAGAAGGAGGTCCTGTCAAGGATCACCTCCCGGCCGTCGAGCTTGACCACACGGGCCTCGAACCGGCGCAGGTAGGCGTCCTCCAGGAAGAGCTCCTCGGTCAAAGCTGGAGAGTACCGCGCTCGCGGGCCTTGAAGGTCGTGACCTCGCGGTAGCCCACGTCGTGGACGAGCTTGAGGCTCTTGTCGTAGCCGGCGGCTACCTGATCGGCGGCGTGGGCGTCGGATGAGAGGATGATGGGGACGCCACGTCGGTGGAACATCTCAAGGAAATCGCGAGACGGGTAGATCTCCCCTATCGGCTTCCTCAGTCCCGCCGCGTTCACGTCCACCACGACGCCGGACTCGGCGATGACATCGGCGGTCTCTTCCAGCATTGGCGTGATGTCGCGGTCGGGGAACTTGCGGAAGATCTTGATGAGGTCCGGGTGGCCGAGGACCTCGAATCGTCCCGAGAGCGCGGCCTTTCGGACGTTCTCGTAGTAGGCTTCGTAGAGGTCGTAGGTCTCCCACTTCTCGTAGATCTCCTGGTGGTCCGGGTGGTCTACCTCCTCGTTGTCCACCCGATGCACGCTCCCGATCACGTAGTCGTAGGGCAACGCGTTGGCGTCACGCTCCATACGCTCCTCGGCGCCGGGGACGAAGTCTATCTCGATGCCGAGCCGCAGTTCCACATCTTGAGATAGCTCGCGGGCTTCCTGGAAGGCGGCCAAGTCTATGTCGTCCAGGTAGCGGTCGTGTTCGGTAATGCCCATCTGGCGGAGGCCGCGCTCGTGGGCGACCTCGCAGTATTCGAGAATGTTCTCCACGGTCATCGGACGGTCGCCGTGGGCTATTACGTGCAGGTGGTAGTCGATCAAAGCGTGACCCCCGATATCAAAAGTCGTCTTCCGTATCTTATAAGATAGCCGGGTCGTTTATCCGGGTAGGGGGGTCTCGTGTCCAAGGTGACGGAGAAGAGCGCTTGATAGGGAAGGTCGCCTACGGCGTGACGGCCGCGCTCACGGTGGCGGTCGTGGTCGTCGAGCTACTGCACGCTCCCGTGCTGCTGGTCTTCGGCGTCTCGGCCCTCGCGCTGGTCGGACTCGCGTGGGTGCTCGGACAGGCGACGGAGAGCCTCGCGGAGCACGCGGGGCCGCGCATCGGCGGAATCCTCAACGCCACCTTCGGCAACGCCGCCGAGTTGATCATCACCATCTTCGCCCTCTCTGCGGGCCTCACGACCGTCGTGAAGGCGTCCATTATCGGCTCGATCATCGGCAACGTGCTGCTCGTCCTGGGGGCGAGCATCCTCATCGGTGGCCTCAAGAACGGCACCCAGAGCTTCTCGGCGACGCTCGCCGGGATCAACGCCGCGATGCTCACCCTGGTCGCCGCCGCGCTCGTCCTCCCCACCATCTTAGCCACCACGCCCCCGTCGGAAGGCACGGACCCGGTAACCTCTCTTAGCATGGGTGTGGCCGTGGTGATGTTCGTCCTCTACGTCCTGTACCTCCTGTACTACTTCCGCAGTTCGGAGGGAGGAAACACGAGCGAGGGGGGACACGCTGCGTTTGGCAAAGTAGCGTCGCTGGCGCTACTCCTGGGAGCCACGGCCGCCGTAGCCTACGTCTCCGAGGCGTTCGTCAGCGCCATAAAGCCGATGTCGAAAGAAGTCGGGCTCTCGGAGCTTTTCGTCGGCGTTATACTGGTGCCGGTGGTCGGCAACATCGCCGAGCACATCGTCGGAGTCCAGATCGCCTACAAGAACAACATGGACTTCTCGATGGCGATCTCTCTAGGCTCCTCCATCCAGGTCGCCCTGCTCGTCACCCCGATACTCGTCTTCCTCGGCCCACTCCTCGGCCACCCGTTGCGCCTGGTCTTCAGCCCGCTGGAGCTGGGCTCGCTGGCGGCGGCGGTGGTCGTGACCGCCATCATCGCCCTGGACGGCAAATCCAACTGGCTCGAAGGCGCCATGCTCTGCGGCGTCTACGTCATCGCCGGGCTCGCGTTCTTCTTCTCGCACTAGCATGCGGCTCCTGCCATACTGAGCCGCATGAGCGAGGACCGCATACTGCTCGAAGGAATGGTCTTTTACGGCCATCACGGAGCGTTGCCAGCGGAGAAAGAGTTGGGGCAGCCTTTCGTCGTGGATCTCGAACTAAGCCTGGATCTTGGGCCGGCCGGAACTTCGGACGACCTCGCTCTCACGGTCGACTACGGCGACGTCTACCGGCGGACGCGGAAGATCGTCGAAGGCGAGCCCTTGAACCTGATCGAGTCCGTCGCCGAGCGTATCGCCGCGGTGATCCTGGAGAATTATTCTGCGGTGGAATCCGTCAGCGTCAAAGTCGCCAAGCCGCACGTCCGGCTGGGTAACACCGTCCTCGCGGGATCGGCGGTCGAGATCCTGCGCCGGAGGAACTCCTAGGCCACCCAACGCCACGTAGCGAACATTACGGTCAGCGCGACCCCAAACAAGACGCTGAAGAATAACCAGACCCTGAACGTGTTCTCGCGCCCCGAGAGCAGGTAACCGAGCACGAGGAAGAGCGGAAACGCTCCCAGCAAGAAACGTGGCAGGCTCATCAAGGGGAAAGCCGGCGTGGGCGTGAGGACCGGCAGAAGCGTAATGATGAATGTGTAGATGGAGAGACCGGGCGGTAGTACATACAGTCCCACCGCCATTATCACCAGGAAGAAGGCCAGGAAGGCCAGGTTCAGGGTGTTAGAGGCTTGGAGCGAAGGCGTGGCGGAAGAGTCCAGGAAGAGCGTCGCCGGGTGGAATACGTAGCGTAGGCCGTCCCCGGCGGCGCTCCAGGCTCTCTGGATGGTGAGGAAGGGATTCGTCAGGGTGCGACCCCAGTACTCGCCCTGCTGGCGGGCGAAGATCAGGGGGTCCCCGAACTTCCCGGTAAGGAAGACGATGTAGGCCCCAAGCCCAACCGGCACCAGCCCCAGCGCGACGAGACCGGACGTACCGAACTCCCGGCGGCTGCCGCGCCATTCGAGGAAGAGCGGTATGAGGAGCAGGATGCCGAGGTTGCGGGTGGCGGCGGCGAGAGCGCCGAGTATCCCGGCGAGAAGCAAGTCGCGCCGGACGTAGGCCGCCCAGATCGCGCCGGTGCTAAAAGCGAGGAAGAGCGACTCTGTGTAGACGGCGTTCAGGAAGAAGGCCGTCGGGAAGAAAGCGAAGGTCGTGGTGGCGGCCCTCGCCACGCGCCAGTCGTAGAGCTTCTCCGCGATGCCGTACAGGAAGTAGAGCGTGAGCAGAGCGCCTCCGAGAGAGATCAAAACTCCCCACAAAGCCGGTCCGCCCCCAAGCGCCGCGCCGAGCCGCACGAGCATCGGGTAGAGCGGGAAGAAGGCGGTGCTCGCCGGGTCCCGCGCTCCGTAGCCCTTCGTGGCGATCTCCGAGTACCAGGCCCCGTCCCAATGCGCCCAGTAGCCCAGGAAACCGGGCGGTTCCAGCGGAGAGCCGGCAGGTCTGGCCCAGGGCAGGAAAGCCGCCGCCAGAGCGCCCGCCGCCAGGAACAGCACCCGTGATGAAACGAAGACCGCCAGGACGAACGGCCAGGCGTCCGTAGCGCCGCGAGACCGGGCGCGGGTTCTCTTAGTACCGGAGGTTCGGGCCACGGTTGATCGCCCACCACGCTCCGGCCAGGGAGAGGGCCGCGAGTAACAAAATGATAGCGATGGTCGGGTACGGGTTGAGGTCGGATATTTCGAGCGTCGCGTACCGGGCGGCGTCGACCATGTGGAAGATCGGGTTGAAGAGCGTCACCACCTTGAGGCTCGGCGGCAGCATACCCACCGAATAGAACACGCCGCCGAGGAACGCCAGCGGCTGGATGACGACGCTGGTGAGGAACGAGATGTGCTCTATACGGGTGGCGAGGGCGCCGACCATAGTGCCGAAGGCGGAGAAGGTGAAGGAGGAGAGGACCCCGATCAGGAGCAGCAGCAACGGATGCGCGACATTCACCCCGGCGAACGGAATACCTATTATGAAGACTCCGGCCCCCATCACGAAACCCCGCAGCGTCCCGCCTAAAGAGTAGGCGAGCGCTATCTGCAGGTCGCTCATCGGGCTTATGAGGACCTCTTGTATGTACCCCTCGCGCTTGGCGTCGAAGACCGACCAGGAGGAGTTCATCTGGGAGTTGGTGACGAGGCTCATGAGGGCGATGCCGGGCAGGATGTACTCCAGGTAAGGGACGCCTTCTATCTCCCGGATGCGGCCTCCCAGGGCTATCCCGAAGACCACGAGGTAGAGGAGCGAGGTGAGGAGTTGCGGGACGAGGGTCTGCATCGAGACGCGGGTGAAGCGCAGGACCTCGCGCGAGAGAAGCGTGCGGAACGTCCTGTCAGCTAAAATCATTGCCGATCACCTTCATGTACACCTCTTCTATATTAGACGCCCCGTAGCGCACTTTCAGGTCTTCGCTCGTGCCCTGCGCGGAGATCCTGCCGTCGTTGATGAGCGCCACCTCCTCGCACAGCGCCTCGGCTTCCTCAAGGTAGTGCGTCGTGAGCAGGATGGTCAGCCCGCCGCGGTTCAGCTCCTGTATGTAGCCCCACAGCCGGTAGCGAAGCTCCACGTCAACCCCGGCGGTCGGCTCGTCCAGGAAGAGCAGCTTCGGGTCGTGCATGAGGGCGCGGGCGAAGAGCACCCGCCGCTTCATCCCGCCGGAGAGCGTGTTCGTCCGCTGGTCGCGCTTCCCGACCAGCCCGAAGCGCTCGAGCAACTCCTCCGCCCTCTCGCGGGCCTTCTTCTTCGGGACGCCGTAGTAGCCCGCGTGGAAGAGCAGGACTTCTTCGACCGTCAGGAACTTGTCCAGGTTGATCTCCTGGGGGGAGACCCCGATCATCCGCCGCGCCTCCCGAAACTCCTCATACGCGTCCTTGCCGTAGACCTCGACCCGTCCCGAATCGGGTCGCGCCAGACTCACGACGCTGTTGATGAGCGTGGTCTTCCCAGCCCCGTTCGGCCCGAGCAGCCCGAAGAACTTGCCGGCTCCGATCTCCAACGAGACCCCATCGAGCGCGAGGAAACCGTTTGAGTAAGTCTTCCTCAGGTCCTCTATCTTGAGCGCGGGAGTTCCGTTCATCATGCGCCTATTACCTCCATCGCGGCCTTCTCTCCCGAGAGCATGGAGCCGTTTATGGACGAGTCCTCGGTGTACTCGCCCGCGAGCGTCAGCCCCGGCGTGGACGCGCGGTTCCGGGGCAGCTTCTCGTGTATGCCGGGCGGCTGGGCGAACTGACCGTAGGGGATGCGGCGGAGACCGAGAGGTTCGAAGCTCGCCTCCGGGTACCAGCGGGAAAGATCTTCGATTCCCCTGCGATAGAGGTCTGCGTCCGGGAGATCCAGGCCCGTAAGAGCCACGGCGTAGAGCAGGTGACGTCCCGCCGGAGCGTAGCCCTCGGAGACGTTGCTCATCTCCACGGCGTTGTTGACGAAAGCGTCCTCTTCGGCGTTCAGCAGGATCTTCTTGCCGCCCCCAAGACCACTGGTCTCGTAATACAAACAAACTTCCCCGACCGAACCTTTGGGGACATCCTCCCCGGTAAGCGCCGCGGCGGTAGGCGCATCGGTGGCGACCACCACGGCGTCCGCCTCGTGCTGCCGGCCATCCGCCTCTACACCGGCTACTCGATCTCCGTCCCGCAACAGCGAACTTACAGGGCTGTTCAGATGTAGCCCCTCGTCCGGTAGATGAGATGCGAGTTGCTTGGGGATCTCGCCCATCCCCTTCGACGGGACGACCGTTCTCCCGGTCGCGAGCATCCGCAAGGTAAACCGGAAGACGCGCGAAGAAGTGTAGAGCGCGCGGCTCAGGAAGATCCCACCATAGAAAGGCCTGAAGAACGAGTCGATATACCGCTCGGAAAGCCCGGAAGCTCTCAGGTAATCCAGCGTCGAGGAATCCGGCTGACCATTCTTTTCCCCCGCCGTCGACGATCTTCCGGCAAGTGTCCGCGCCGCGAGCTTCACGGTGCGGAGCTTGTCCGGGAAGGTCGCAGCGCCAGAGAGGAGCGAGGGGACGAGCGACTTCGGGTCGCGCAGCGGGTCCGAGAGGATGCTCTTTTCACGGCCCCGGCGGACTATGGCGCCGGGATCGAACGCGCGGAGGTCCAGCGCGCCGTGATCCAGGTGCTTCCGCGCCACCGGATAGGAGGTGAAGTACACCTGGAACCCCCGGTCGAGCAGGAACCCGTCCTTCTCGTCCGTCCGCACCCGCCCGCCAACACCGTCCGACGCCTCGAAGACCGAGACCTCGTCACCGAGTTCGTTTAATATCTTTGCACAAGTGAGGCCGGCAAGACCGGCCCCGACAACGATAACTCTCATATAGAAACGAGTTTAGCGCATCGAACGCCGGGGACCACCGGAGCGTTCACATTCCGGCTCAGTTTCGCTCCGCGAACTCCAGCCGTACCCGGTGGTCCTCGTCCAGCTTCAGGACGGCGGAGTAGGGCTTGCCGGCCTTGCTTTTGAAACCCTTGAGTTCGGGGGTGCGGCCCCGCATCAGTAGCTGCTTCGCCTGCGATCCGCTCAGGCGCTTGCCGGAGACCTGCTTCCAGATGGCGAAGTCGCAGCCTGTCTTCTTCCACTCGGAGCAGCCATACGCTTTCTTTGTCTCGACGACCGGCGCGCCGCACTTGGGGCACGTCCCGATCGGTTCGCGGCTGACGCGCTCGGTAGCGGCCAGCTTCTCGCCCTCCATCTTGCGGACTTCCTCGACGAGGGTGGTGGTGAAGTCGCTTATGTCGGACATGAAACCCGCGCGATCCACGGCGCCTTTCTCCATCTTCGCGAGCCGTTCCTCCCATCGCGCGGTCAACTCCGGGGAGGCGAGGGTGCTGTCTCCGAGAAGAGAGATCAAAGCCCGCCCTTTTCCTGTTGGGACGAGCGCCTTCTTCTCTCGCTCCAGATACCCGACCTTTATGAGCCGCTCGATGGTCGCCGCCCTGGTCGCGGGCGTACCGAGCCCGGAGTCCTTCATCCGCTGCCTCAGCTCCTCGTCCTCCACGAACTTGCCCGCCGTCTCCATCGCCCCGAGCAACGCCGACTCCGAGTAACGTGGCGGCGGCTTGGTCTCCCCCTCCTTGACGGCGACTTTCGAGACCAACCACTCCTGCCCCGCTTCGACCGGCGGAAGGACGGGCGGCTCTTTCTCCTTACGTCCGCCGACCCCGTCCGGATAGAGTGCGCGCCAGCCGGGATCCAGGACGACGCGCCCCTTGGAGAGGAAAGTCTCCTCTCGGACCTCCGTTACGACGGTCGTGTTCTCGAACCGCGCATCCGGGAAGAAGACGGCCAGGAAGCGACGCGCCACGAGGTCGTAGACTTTAGCCTCGTCCGGTGACAGGTTCCCGGACGACTTCTTGTTCGTCGGGATGATGGCGTGATGGTCCGTCACCTTCGAGTCGTCCACGATACGCCGGTTCACCGGCAGCTTATCGGCGGCGAGTAGCTTCTCGGAGAATGGCGCGAGATCCGGGAGGGCGCCCGCGGCTTCGACCCGCTTCTTTAGCGTGCCGACCATATCTTTGGATAGGTAGCGGCTGGAGGTGCGAGGATACGTAACAAGCTTCTTTTCTTCGTAGAGCGCCTGGGCGGCCTTGAGCGTGCGCTCCGCCGTGAAGCCGAACTTCGCGTTGGCGTTGCGCTGAAGCTCGGTGAGGTCGTAGAGTAGCGGCGGCTTCTCGGAAGCAGTCTTCTTCTGGGCTTTCTTCACTACCCCGGTGCCGCCGCGCACTTTCTCCGCTATCGTCTCGGCGGCTTCTTTTTCCTTGAGCCGGTTCTGTTTGTTCTTGAACCAGACGCCGTCGTAGGTCGCGTCTTCGCGCTTGAAGCGGGCGTAGACGGTGAAGAATTTCTCGGGTTTGAAGTTCTCTATCTCGCGTTCGCGGTCCACGATGAGCTTGAGCGTCGGAGTCTGCACGCGGCCGACGGAGAGGACGTTTCCGGGTCGTCCGAAGCGGATGGAGTAGGCGCGGGTGGCGTTCATGCCGACGATCCAATCGGCTTCGCCCCGGCTGCGGGCGGCGTCTTCGAGCGGCTTCATCTCGCGTCCCTCGCGCAAGGAGTGCAATCCCTCACTGATCGCCTCGGGGGTGAGCGAGGAGATCCACAACCGCTTCACTGGTTTCTTGCATCCGGAAAGCCCGTACACGTAGGCGAAGATTAACTCTCCTTCGCGCCCGGCGTCACAGGCGTTTACGACCTCGGTTACGGAGGGGTCGCGTAGCAGGTTCTTTACGACCGAGAACTGTTCGCGGGTCCTGGGGTTTACTTTCGCCTTGAACTTCTCGGGGAGTATCGGCAGGTTTTCGAGCCGCCACCTCTTGTACTCCTCGCCGTAGGCGTCCGGGGGAGCCAACTCCGCCAGGTGCCCGAGCGCCCAGGTCACGGCCCACCCGTCTCCGAAGAGTGCGCCCTTCTGCTTGCGGGACCGGCCCAGAGAGCCCGCTATGTCCCTGCCGACGGAAGGTTTCTCGGCGACTATTAGCCTCATGCGGCAAGTATAGGGGATGAAATGCCGGTCTCAATCCCCAAGCCACCGTTTATGCGAGAGGTGAGATCGGGCAAAGCCTGGGGGGGTGATCTGATGGGTGATAGGTGGGGAAAGGGAAAGAAGGATTCACCCGAGCCCCAGGCTCAATAGTTGCTGACCGCGGGTGGCTGTAACACGATGGGTAGCGATACGGTAGCCACGCAGACGCTCATGCAAAACCGATTATCTCGTACAAAGATGAGATTTTCATGAAAGAAAGATGAGAAAACTCTCATCTTTCATGAGATTTTCGTGTCGCTCAGCCCCTGGGGGGAGGCTCGAAACGGTATCCGGAGCCGCGGACGGTGCTTATAAACGAGGGCTGGCCGGGGTGGTCGATCTTGTTTCGCAAGTACCGCACGTAGACGTCGACGATGTTGGAGCCGGGGTCGAAGTCGTAGTCCCAGATGGCGGACAGTATCTGCTGGCGGGAGAGCACCTGCCCTGGATGGCGCATGAAGTACTCCAACAGGGCGAACTCTCTACTGGAGAGGTCTATCTGCTGTTTGTCGCGCCAGGCGCGGCGCTCCAGCATGTCTATACGCAGCCCCTCGAAAGTTATCTGCGCGGATTTCGGCTGGTCTGTACGCCGCGTCAGGGCACGGATACGCGCGAGTAACTCCTCGAAGACGAACGGCTTAGTCAGGTAGTCGTCCGCGCCGCCGTCCAGCGCGCTCACCTTGTTCTGGATGTCATCGCGGGCCGTAAGCATAAGAACCGGGAGGTCGGGCTTTCTTAGCCGGATCCTTCTCAGCACCCCGTGACCATCCAGGTACGGCAGTGAGATGTCGAGCAGTACCAGGTCTATCGAGTCTTCGGCGGCCAGGCGCGCTCCCTCTTCACCGTCGTCGGTGCTTACGATACGATGGCCATGGGCGTTCAAACCGCGCTCAAGAAAGCGCACGATAGCCTTTTCATCCTCGATGATCAGTATCCGCATTTCCCCGTTCACCCATCGCGTCCTACAGACACTTCAATACCCAAAGTATAATGTCTCACAACTGTACCGGGCAACCGCTTCTGGAGGACATAAAGATGATGATGCTCGACCTTCTGCGATTCCGGCCGCGTCAGGTCGCCGTCGTCGCGGTCATGGGATTGCTCGCGACCCTCTTCCTCGTAGGTGTGATCGGGTTCGACCTGAGCGCCAGCGCGCTGACCGGAGGGATGCGGACGGCACTGTTGATCGCGCTGGGCAGCCTGTTTCTCTCGGGGGTCGTACTGTCCTACGTGGCGGTGCGTACCATCGAGGAGATTCGCCGACTGCGCGCCGGAGAGCTGGCGGCATCAGAGGAGTTGGCCCATAACGAGGAGCGGTTCCGCCTTCTAGCGGAGAACGCTCGGGATATGATCTACCGCTACCGCATCTCCCCTACCCCGGGCTTCGAGTACATGAGCCCGTCTTCCACGGTTGTAACCGGCTATACGCCCGAGGAACACTACGCGGACCCCGATCTGGGCTTCAAGATGGTTCATCCCGAGGACCGTCCAATACTCGAAAGCTCTCTGGAATCTCTGGAATCTCACCTCACCTTGCGCTGGTACCATAAAGACGGAAGACTAATCTGGACGGAGCAGCGCAATAAGCTCGTCCACACTTCCGCCGGCGACATCGTGGCTATCGAAGGCATCTCCCGAGACATTACCGAGCGCAAGCGCGCCGAAGAAGCGTTGCGCGAGAGCGAAGAGCAACTGCGGCTGGCCCTTGAGGCGGCGTCGCTGGGACTCTGGTACCTGGACCTCGAAACCGGCGATCCCCAGGCAAGCGTAATGCACGGGCTGTCGCCGGGCACCACGCTAGACAATGAAACCGCTCTCGAGGTCGTACATCCTGAAGACCGCGAACGTGTCGGGGCTCAGGTCGAGCGGTCCATCACCGGCCACGAGCCCTACGACTCCGAATTCCGCATCGTCTGGGGCGACGGGACCGTCCGTTGGATCTCCTCCCGCGGACGAACCTATGACCAGAATGGAGACGGACGCGCGGGTTGCCTGATCGGAGTAGTCCAGGACATTACCAGGCGTAAGGAGAACGAAGAGGCGCTGCGCGAGAGCGAGGAGAAGTTCCGCGCGGCCTTCGAATCCGCCTCCATCGGCATGGCTCTCGTTTCGCTGGACGGACACTGGCTTCAGGTCAACCGTTCCCTGTGCGGCATCCTGGGCTACTCCGAGGAGGAACTTCTGAGCATGACCTTCCAGGACATGACGCACCCGGAAGACCTCGACCCGGACCTCCATCAGATGTGCCGGTTGCTGGAAGGCGGGATACAGTCTTACCAGATCGAGAAACGCTATTTCCACAAGCTCGGGCACGAAGTGTGGGTGCGGCTCGACGCCTCTCTCGTGCGCGACGCCAGCAGCGAGCCACTCTACTTCATCGCCCAGATACAAGACATCACCGGGAGCAAAAAGGACGCGGAGGAGTTGGAGCGCCTGAGCCGTCAGAACGAGCTGATCCTGAAGTCCGCCGGAGAGGGTATCTACGGCCTCAACCTCGAAGAGAAGACCACGTTCGTCAACCCGGCGGCGGAGAGGATTCTAGGTTACGAGCCCGGAGAGCTGATAGGCCGACACCAGCACGACATCATCCATCACATGAACCCCGATGGAGAGCCATATCCGACCGGGGACTGCCCGATCTACGCCGCCCTGCGCGACGGTAAAGTCCATATCTCCAATGATGAGGTCTTCTGGCGCAAGGACGGCGCGAGCTTCCCCGTCGAGTACGTGAGCACCCCGATCCGGGAAGATGGCAATGTCGTGGGCGCGGTCGTGACCTTCCGCGATATCAGCGAACGCCGGCGGGCGGAGAACGACCTTGCCCTGCGCGAGGAGCGATTCCGCCTTCTGGCCGAGAACATGAGCGACCTCGTATGTTTGCACGAGCCCAATGGAAGCTACGTCTACCTGAGCCCATCATGCCGCCGGCTGCTCGGCTACGAACCCAAGGAACTCATCGGCACGGACCCCTACGCGCTCTTCCATCCCGAAGACACGGAACTCATACGCTCCGGTTCTCACGCCACCTCCCTCCGAGGGCAAGAGCCTGCGCCTGTAACCTACCGCATCCGCAAGAAGTCCGGAGCCTATACCTGGTTCGAGACCCTCACGGAGCCAATCTGCGACCCGGATGGTAACGTAGTCCGCCTTCAGACTTCCTCACGGGACGTAACCGACCGCAAGCGAGCGGAAGACGCGCTCGCCGAGGCCGTGCGGGCGAAGACGAACTTCCTGGCGGACGTATCGCACGAGCTACGCACGCCCCTGACCGTGATCCGGGGCAACGCGGAGGTCGGCATGGAACTCGAAAATGGCTGCGCCCACACGGAGATTCTGGAAGAGATAGTGCGCGAGTCCACAACGATGTCCCGAATGGTCGAGGAGCTCCTGTTCCTCGCGCGCTCCGACTCCCCCGCGCAACCTTTCCGGCTGGAGCCAGTCTCCACGAAGACCTTCCTAAAAGCCCTCTCGGGACGCGCGGTGTTGCTGGCCCAGGAGCGCGGCGCTACCCTCGAAGCCACCCTCGAAGGTAAAGGATGGCTCCGCGTAGATCCAATGCGTATAGAGCAGGCCGTGCTCGCCCTGGTGGATAACGCCGCCAAATATAGCCCGGAAGGCGAGAAGATCCACCTCTCCTCGTCCGCCACGAATAAAGAGTTGCGGTTGGTATTGGAGGATCGTGGACGCGGTATCCCGGAGGAGGACCTGCCGCGCATCTTCGACCGCTTTTACCGGGTAAACGGAACTCAAAATCAGGCCGGCAACGGACTTGGGCTCTCGATAGCCGCCGCCATAGCCGATGCTCACGGCGGACGCATCGAGGCCGAAAGCCGCCTGGGGGAAGGAACGCGTATGTCGCTCTACCTTCCGCTACACGAGTCGCGGGCCGCGGATTAGAGGGAACGATCCCTTAAACGTCGCGGGCTGGCTCGCGTAAACGGCGCCAGGCGCGGTTCAGGTCTCGTTCAACTCTCCGCTCAACACTACCCTGGTCGAGTCCAGACGCGGTTCCCTGGGGAATTTTTCACGGGTGATACCGACCCGCTCGTACTCACCTACCGCCTTCGCCGGCACGCTCATGTACAGTGTCCCACGGCCTTTCTTGTCCACGGTGAAAGTCCCCGCGCTGACACGTCCTCCCCCCTTACCGCACCACAACTCGTAGTATTCGCCGTCCTTTAGACGGGGTAGGTTCCAGACCTTCAGGACCGCCCGCGCGTTGGGGTCGGAGTTCTCCAGCTTCAACTCTCCGCCGGCTCCGGGCGCGAGCTGCGTGGGATCGAGAGAGGCCGTCGCGGTAGCGGGCGTGAAGACCCCAGCGGAGTACGCCGCCGCCAACCCTACCAAGACCAGTAACACGGCGGCGGCCGCCAGAGGTACCAGGCTTCTACTACTCCGCCGCGGGCGGTCAACGGCGCGGGATTTTAGTTCCGGAGGAGGCGCTTCGATGACGCTTGCAAGGTCCGACATGTACTCGTGCGCCTGTCTTATATCCACCTCTTCGGAGCGGCACTGCCCGCATTGCTCCAGATGCTCCCCGACTTCGAGCTCTTCTTCCGGAGTCAGGGCGCCTAATACATATGGTCCGAGAAGGTCTCGTATCCGGCGATGCTCCATGTTACGCTCGCTCATCGCCGGATCGCCGTTTCTCCTGATTGGTCATGTTCTCGCGCAGGGCGCGAAGGGCTGAGGTGGTACGGCTCTTCACCGTCCCGAGAGGAGTGCTTATCTCGCGCGATATTTCACGCTGCGAGAGTCCCTGGAAGTACGCGAGGGTCAGTACCTCGCGGTGCGCCGGAGAGAGCAGCGCGAGCGCCGCGGCTACGTCGAAGCTGCGAGAGAGCTCTTCCGAGGGGTCCGTCTCTCCAACCTCCGGTACGAAGTCGTTTCCTACCGTCCGCACCCTGGACCGGCGACGCCGGATGAGGTCCGTGGCCCGGTTACGGGTGATGCGGAAGATCCAGGTGGCGAAGCTCGCCCGCGAAGGGTCGAAGCTCCCCGCGCTCCGCCATACGGCGGCGAACACGTCCTGCGTAAGGTCCTCGGCCAACGTCCGGTCCCCGAGGTAACGCATGCCAGCGCCGTAGACTAGCCCCGAATAACGATCGTACAACTCGGAGATCGCACGCTCATCCCCCGACCCGGCTACCCGCTTCATCAAAGCCTCATCCGCAACGCCGTTCATCCCGTGCCTTCCGCAGCCACCAGATCGAATAATATCCTGTTCACGGCGCGCAAGCCCATAGCCCAAGCAAACCCTGTCTCTGTGAAGTCCGGTTACCATACAACAGCTTATACGATAGTCTTGTCTCTTCGGATTACCGGATTCATGAAACACAGGTATCTTATCCTTCGTTAAGCATGAACTTTCAGCTAAAATAAGAGTCGTTCTTGAAAGAGAGGCGGAAGTTCGATGGAACCGGACCTGTCGAAAGCTGAACTTCGAGGAGTCGCCACACGTCCCGCCGATGGCTCGCTGATGAACTTCTTCCACGACATAAAGACATTGTTAAGCTTTCAGGCGCTCAAGGCTACCGTCCAGAAGTTCCAGAGGGACGACGCATTAGGACTCGCGGCGCAACTGGCCTACTACCTGCTCCTTGCCCTCTTCCCGTTCATCCTGGTCCTCGTTTCTTTGATGGGCATGTTCGGCAGCGAAAATCTGGCCTCCACGGTGCTGGGATACTTCCAGCAGGTCACGCCGGGGGAAGTCTACAATCTCATAGAGGAGTACACCGGTAAGATCATCAGCGGAGAGGCCAAATCGCCGGGACTTCTTTCGTTCGGCATCCTTTTCACGCTCTGGTCCGCTTCGGGGGCTTTCGCCGCCCTCATAAACGCCCTCAACCGGGCCTACGACGTGCAAGAGACGCGGCCTTTCTGGAAGGTGAGGGGCATCGCGATTCTCATGACGTTGGGGCTCTCGGTGCTCATCCTGATCGGGGTGCTCTTGCTCGTCTTCGGCGAGCCCATCGGCCAGGCGTTCGCGAACGTCTTCGGCCTCGGAAACTACTTCGAGCTGGCGTTCGGGATACTGCGCTGGCCCGTGGCGCTCATGTTCCTGGTGCTCACGGTGGCGATGCTCTACTACTTCGCCCCAGACGTAAGGCAGCCGTTCCGCTGGATCACGCCGGGCGGCCTGATCGGGGTCCTGCTTTGGGTCATCGCAAGCGTCGCCTTTAGCTTCTACGTCAATAATTTCGGCTCTTACAACAAGACATACGGCTCCATCGGGGTGGTTATCATCCTGCTCCTCTACCTCTACATCTCCTCCTTGACGATCCTCTTCGGCGCGACGCTCAACGCCATACTGGTCAAGATGAAGGAGGAAGTCTCCGGAGAGCGGATCCTCGACGCCGAACCGGCGAACGCGAAACCGGATATCCTGGAAAGCGATCCAACAGAAGAAAGAAACCCCAAAAAGCCCGGTGCTGGAAGTTAGAGATCCCAGACGTTTCTGGTATAATCCAGCACTCGCTGGAGGAGTGGCTGAGTGGTTGAAAGCGGCACCCTGCTAAGGTGTTATACCTCTTAACGGGGTATCGAGGGTTCGAATCCCTCCTCCTCCGCTTCGGAAGTGCCTTATTTGCAGGAACAACGTAGACGTAGTGAAGATGGCCGGGGTCTCTCCCGGCCCTTACTACACCAACGGATACACCAACGCGACCCGAAGCTCCGGTTACTGCCGCTTTTCACGGCAGCGCGTCGTCCATAAAAGCAACACAACCCTTGAGACCCGTAACTCGCAGCACCGTAATCGGTGCAT
>JBBPZZ010000119.1:0-29793 GCA_038198445.1 Rubrobacterales bacterium | reverse complement strand
GATCGTCTACAAGAACGTACAATGAGATCAAGAAGGAGTCGAGATCCATGATGGCACCATCCTTTGGAGAGAGTTTGGTACATCAGCATACGATCCTGGCTCCTTCTCTGTGAATCTGAATTACACATCAGTCGTCTAAGGTCCCAAGTCCCCTCTCCCGCTTCTAGCACCCGCTCTTTTTTCGGAGATGTTTTCGGGGGGTTCCTCGAACTGAACTCCACGCCGCACCCGCTGGCCCCGAGGACAAGAATAGCCATTATGGCGACCCACAGAGGCTTCGCGCGAGCGATCAACCCCGGAACACCAGAACCATGATCGTGGCGATCAGATAGAGCGCGCTCAGCAGGGCGGCGAGCATCCATATCCTACGCAACAAGGTCTTTGGATCGAACGGAGCATCCGATTCGGTGGCCCGCATCAGGCCGAACAGATGAATTCTGGTCGCCGGAGATATGTTGGGGGCCTGCTCCACGAAGGACTCGACCGCGGCACGGACCTCTGGTGAGCCGAGTTGGCGCCCGTTTATGTCTATCCTAGTGTCGGAGCTGTACAGTCGCAGGGCACGACTCTGTCCGAAGTACGCATCGAGCGCGTTGGCGGGAGGAGCATCCAATAGGTCTTCGTCGTGAACGCCCTGCCACCTCAAGCCCCTCTTCGTGGCGAGCCATCCCGGCCCCGCCACGAGGGATCGGGAAGAGCCAAACGTGACGAACGCGAGGAAGAGAGGCCAGAGCACGGCAAAACCCACGCGGCCCGCGAGATCCACCGCGAACAGGGCTCCGGGGAGCGCCACCAGCCCCGAGAGGAGCGCGAGGGGCGGCAAGTAACTCGGCACGAGCACCACCCCGCCGTCCGGCAACCGATGGGCGTCGTGGCGCGCAGCCGGTACGTTGTCTCGCCCCGAATGGGCGCGCCCGGCGGAAACTTCCGGCAGCGGGTCGGGAGGGGTGAACAGTCGCTTGATTAAAAAATAGACGGTAGGCAAACCCAAGAAGATCAGACCGAAAATGAGCATGAAGCGCAAGAACCCGGCGTCGCTCTGCCCCAGGGTCATGAGCCGAGCCCTCTCGCGGTTGGCGGGGTCGTAGCGCACCTCGACCTTCTGGCCGACCGATAGCCCGGCGTCCGCCCGCGGGTCGTTCGGGTCGGTATTTGCCTCCAGCCGGTAATCTTTTCCCTCGACCTTATAGGTCACCGTTACTAACTGGCACTCGTCGTCTGAGCAGGCGCGCTCGGCGGAGACCACAGTACCGCTCGTGGTGACACCGTTGCTCGCCAACTGCTTCTCGCGATGGTCTGTGTAGAGGTAGATCGGGAGCACGATCAACATCCATATCCCAAGAGCGGAAACCATCACGAAGAGTAGCGGCTCCCTGAGAACGAGCATACTGAAGCGGTTTCCAATCCTCATGCGCGAAGTCTCTCATAATCGTGGGCCGGTACTGCGAGACGCGCGGTCTCAGGACTTTACTGGCGTCGGCCTCGTGGCAATAGAGCATCGAGGAAGGATTTGACGGACAGAGAGAGTGGCTCGCCTTCTACCCCCGCGCCGGTGGAAGCCCGCGCGTTCGCTTTCAGGATTCCAGGTCTCTCCCACTCACAGGGCGGCGGCGTGGAATGAAGCGAGGCACCAGCTCACAATAACGGCGGTACTGGCGTCCGAAGCGGACCCGTAGCTCGCGCTCTTCGAGGGGGAGCTGAAGGGCGAGTTGGGCCGCGTAGAGGGCGGCGAGCAAGATCAGGAACCAGCTACGGGCGAGTAGCCCGGTACCGAGTATGAGGGCGAAGTCCGTGTCGTACAGCGGGTTCCTGACGTAGCGATACGGACCTTCCAGAACGAGCCGCTGCGGGACGTTGTTCTCTTCGGCCCCGGCGTCCGGCGGGAAGAGCGCCCCGGCAAACAGCAGCCGCGCCCAGCCCATCTTGAGACAGGCCCACGCGCCAACAGCGACCGAGACTACGAGTAACAGTGCTCCGACTATCTGTAGCAGCAACGCCCCGTCCCAACGCCACGCCAGCCACCACGGAGCTAGGACGAAGAGGAGGACAGTCGTGCCGCCCCAGAGCCCCACGACTTCGAGCAGGTACCACGCCATAAGTCCCCGGCGCCTCAGCCAGCCGCGCCAGAAAGAGAGTATCGGATAGGTGACGAGGTCTATGACGATCATGCCACCGTAGAACGCCGCGATGAACAGCGGCGTTAGCACCCACCGTCCGAGCAGCGCATCCCCGATACCGCAGATAACGAACGCCGCGACCCATGCTAAAGCCGGCGCCGGGTGCCGCTCTCCACTCTCTCCTACTCGAACTCCCACGCGGACAGTCTATAGCAATCGGCTCCCGCGCTTCATCCAGAGGCGGGATCAGAGTACGGCGCGCTGGGGAGCGGGCAGTTTCAGGAAGTCTCTGGCGAGTATCCGGGTCCGGTTCAGGAGCGCGTAGAGTTCGGGGGCGCCATGCGTCAGGCCCCGGACGAGGCACAGGTTGGCGGATGGGGCGCTCGCCGAGACGAGAGCCCCGGAGACACCGGCGAGTGCTTCGTGGAGATCCCCGGCCAACCCTTCGAGGGACACCGGTGCCGAGACGTACACGGTCGCCACGTAAGAGTAGCCGGAGAACCGCTCGGAGCCGCCGCCCAGATGGAAGCCGTCTATCGCCTCCGGTACGCCGTCCCGGAAGATGCTCGTGCGGCTGACGAGTGCGTCGAAGGCGAAGCGTTCACCGCGGACGATGCGCCCGGCGGCGAAGGCGTCCCAGGTTATGAGGGCGGCGTCGGGGTCGAGGCGAAAGTTCGTCTCCTGCCGGTAGGAGGAACCGGCGTAGGGGATCAGATGGTGCGGCAGATATTCCAGAAGTGCGCCTTCCCCGACACGGAAGTCGGCCCGCTGCAAGGATTCTTCTCCCCGGTATGCCTTGTTCGCGGCTTGGGTTAGAAGACTGGCGGAGGTGTCGGGCGCGAGGGAGACGTCTAGCTCCAGGTGGTCACCGCCGAGGATGCCGCCGGAGGGGTTGGTGACCTGTACCTCCGGCGGCATCCCGGAATCGTCGGGATAGTGCGCCCGCACCGCCCCGAATGGCGCTGAAGTGTACCGCTCTTCGAGGACCGTCCTGCCGTGACGAAGCCCGAAAGAGAGCCGCAACGTACCCCGCTGTCCGGGGCGAGGCCCGGTCGAGACGGCGTCCCCGAGCATCAACGGCACGCCTTCACGAGCCACGCCGGCATCCGCTCCGGGTCGTACAGGACGCGAAAGCCGTCCCGGACGATGGGTGGCAGTTCGGGATCTACGGGCTTCGTGGCGGCCCAGGAAGGCGAGGCGATGCCGGCCTCTACTTCCAGTCCCGAGGGAAGGACGAACCGGCGCTCGGTCATCGGTCCCCAGGCCTGCGTCTTTACGATACGCAAACCGCCGAGGTCTCTGATCCAGGTCTCGTCCTCGATGTATCTCCGTGGCTCAAGTGTGAGGATCACGAGGTCCACGTCCGAGTCCCCGCGGGCTTCGCCGCGAGCCCACGAACCGGCGAGCCCGAGCGCCACGACGTCCGGCTGTGTCCCGGCCCACGTCCGGGCGCGCTCCAGGAAGCCCCGGACCTCCGCGGCGCGCTCGGGAGCGACCAACTGGAGCGACCCCTTAATGCGTGTGGGGATGCTCGTGGTGATGGTCTCTCCTGGCGGTGGAGGTAGCGGGGACCCACCGGCGGTGGTCCACGGCCTCCCTCACCCATTCGACGACGGCTTCCATGCCATCGCCGTGCAGGACTGATGCGAAGAGCGTCGGGGCCTCGCCGCGCAGGGCGCCGGCGTCCCGCTCCATGACGGAGAGGTCCGCGCCGACGAGCGAGGCGAGGTCTATCTTGTTTATGACCAGGAGCTCCGAGCGGGTTACGCCGGGGCCGCCCTTGCGGGGTACCTTGTCACCGCCCGCGACGTCTATGACGTAGATCGAGGCGTCAACCAACTCCGGGGAGAAGGACGCCGCGAGGTTATCTCCGCCGCTCTCGACCAGGATCAGGTCCGGTGAGAACTCCCGCTCCAGCGCCTCGACGGCCTCAAGGTTCATCGAGACGTCGTCCCGGATCGCGGTGTGCGGACATCCCCCCGTCTCGACGCCCACGACCCGGCCCTCCGGGAGCACGGATGCCCGCTGCAGGAACTCGGCGTCCTCGCGGGTGTAGATGTCGTTGGTGACGGCGGCGATCTCGTACAGCCCGCCCAGGCACCGGCAAAGCTCCGCCACCAGCGCCGTCTTGCCGGAGCCAACCGGCCCGCCAACCCCAAGCCTCAGCGCGCTCACGAGATGTACAACCTGGTCCGCTGGCGCTCGTGCATCATCGAGCGCGCGTCTATAACCGGCGCAAACGCATACATATCCTCTACCTCCATATCTTCGCTGGTCTTGGCTGCTAGTTCGATCTCATCCCCAAGCTCATACAGTACCCGCTGCGCCGCGCTCCCCCCGAGCGGAATGAGCTTCTGCCCCGCCGCGACGAGCGAAGCCGAGGCCGAGTAGAGATACGCTCGCAGCGCCTCCTCCAGAGTAAGGCCCAGCGCAGGAGCCGCCACTCCGTACCCGACCGCCAGGTTTCCCGGAGAACCGCCATTCCGCACGGCGTCCGTGAACGCGCGGAGCGTATCATCCTCTACACCCAGGGCGGCGACGCTCAACAGGAACCTCCTGCCCGTCGAGGAGCTGGCCGCGCGAAGCTCGCGGGTGAGCTTCGTTGCCGTCAGAAGCAGGTCTATCCGGGACACGTCTTCGAGTCCCGCTCCGAACGCCGCCCGGAGCGCCACGCAGTCCGAGGTCGCCAGGGCGGAGAGGTGCAGGGCTATGAGGTCTTCGAGGTCCTCCGCGCTCCGCAACTCTCCCGCCTCTTCGAAGGCCTCCAGGGCCATCGAGTGCGCGAAGGAGCCGTTCGGGAAGGCGGTATCGGAGACCTGGAGCAGCCGCAGCAGGGCTTCGCCGCGCATCAGAACAGGAAATAGCGCTGGGCCAGGGGCAGCTCGGCGGCGGGCTCGGACGTGATGAGTTGTCCATCCACCCGGACCTCGTAGGTTTCCGGGTCCACCTCGATGTCCGGCAGGAGGTCGTTGTGGATGAGATCGGTCTTGCTCAACGACCGCGTGTTCCGCACCGGGGTGAGCTGTTTGCGGAGCACGAGGCTCTCCGCCAGTCCGTTACCGGCGGCGGCGGAGACGAAAGTCAGGGAGGTCGCGGCGGACGCGGAGCCGAAAGCGCCGAACATCGGGCGCTGGAAGACGGGTCCGGGCGTCGGGATCGAGGCGTTCGGGTCGCCCATCTGTGCGTAGGCTATAAAGCCGCCCTTCACCACGATCTCCGGCTTCACGCCGAAGAACGCCGGACTCCAGAGCACGAGGTCCGCGAGCTTGCCAGTCTCTACCGATCCGACGTGATCCGCCATGCCGTGCGTGATCGCCGGGTTTATGGTGCATTTGGCGAGGTAGCGCTTGACGCGGTGGTTGTCGTGGCGATCCGAGTCCTCCGGCAACGGGCCGCGCTGGGTCTTCATCTTGCTCGCGGTCTGCCAGTTACGCATCCAGACCTCCCCCACGCGCCCCATCGCCTGTGAATCCGAGGCCATCATGGAGAGTGCGCCGATGTCGTGCAGCACGTCTTCGGCGGCTATCGTCTCCGCCCGGATGCGGCTCTCGGCGAACGACACGTCCTCCGGTACGTCGCGGCTCAGGTGGTGGCAGACCATGAGCATGTCGAGGTGCTCGTCCACGGTGTTGACCGTGTAGGGCCGGGTGGGGTTGGTGGAGCTTGGCAGCACGTTCGGCTCGCCGCAGAGCTTAATGATGTCCGGGGCGTGACCTCCGCCCGCGCCCTCGGTATGGTAAGTGTGGATCGCACGCCCCTCGAACGCCGCCGTCGTGTCCTCCACGAAACCGGACTCGTTCAGAGTGTCGGTGTGAATGGCAACCTGCACGTCCGTCTCATCGGCGACGGAAAGACACGTCCGTATTGCCTGCGGCGTCGTCCCCCAGTCCTCGTGCAGCTTGAGACCGGCGGCCCCGGCGGCGACCTGCTCGCGCAGCGCCTCCGGGTTGGAGGAGTTGCCCTTGCCCAGGAAGCCGAAGTTCAGCGGCAGGCTGTCTATCGCCTGAAGCATCCGGGCGATATTCCAGGCTCCCGGAGTACACGTCGTCGCGTTCGTGCCGGTCGCCGGGCCGGTGCCGCCCCCGATCATGGTGGTGACACCGGAGGCTATCGCGTGCGTCGTCTGCTGCGGAGAGATGAAGTGGATGTGGGAGTCGATGCCACCGGCGGTAAGCAGCTTGCCCTCGCCGGCGATGATCTCGGTGGAAGCCCCGATCTCCATCGTCACACCGTCCATCGTGTCCGGGTTGCCGGCCTTGCCGATAGCGGCGATGCGCCCGTCCCGAACCCCGACATCGGCCTTCACGATACCCCAGTGGTCCAGGATCAGGGCGTTAGTGATCACCAGATCCATCGCGCCTTCCTCGCGCGTGGCGGTCCCTTGCGCCATCCCCTCCCGGATAGACTTGCCACCCCCGAAAGTGGCCTCCTCACCCGCGAGCGTCAGGTCCCGCTCCACTTCGACAACCAGAGACGTGTCCGCGAGCCGCACCCGGTCGCCGGTCGTGGGTCCAAACATTCCACCGTAGCGCCGCCGCGAAAATTCGCTCATGCTTCCTCCATGAATCCCTGCTCCCGAGCCCGCCGCAACGCGGCTTCTCTGATATCCGGGTCGTCCAAAGCGCCCTGCGTGAGACCGTTCAGACCGCGGATGATCCTGCGCCCACCGACGTCGACGAGTTCCACCTCGCGCTCGTCGCCCGGCTCGAAGCGCACGCTGGTTCCGGCGGGGATCGAGAGCCGCATCCCGTAGGCGCTCTCGCGGTCGAAGCGGAGTCCCTTGTTGGTCTCGAAGAAGTGGAAGTGGCTGCCGACCTGGATCGGGCGGTCGCCGGTGTTGGCGACGGTTATGGTCTTCGTGTCGCGGCCGGCGTTCAGTTCTATGTTGCCGTCGGCGGGGAGCGCTTCTCCGGGGACCATGGCCTCTCCTCTACCACTTCTTGTACGGCAGGAACTTGCCGGAGTAGGTGATCTTCACCCGGTCTCCGGCGGGGTCTTCCTCGCGCTCGACGTAAGCCTCGAAATCTATGGCGCTCATAATGCCGTCGCCGAACTCCTCGTGGATCAACTCCTTCATCGGCGCGCCGTAGACCTGCATGATCTCGTAGAAGCGGTAGATGAGTGGGTCTGTCGGGACAGTCTGGTCCAGCGAGCCGCGCGTCGGACACTCCCGCAACACGACGGCAACCTCGGGGTCGAGATCCAGGAGGTCCACCACGGTCTGGGCCTCTTCTTCGGCCATCTGCGTCTGTCCCATCAGCGCGGCGGTGCTCCAGACCTTATCCCGGCCCACCTTGCTGGCTATGGTCGTCCAGGTAAGTCCCTTCTCGCGCTTCGCTTCGAGTATCAGTCGCGTAGCCTCTTCGCGGTTCATAAGGCTCCTCCTATACGATAGGGTCGTGGACGGTCACGAGCTTCGTGCCGTCCGGGAAGGTGGCTTCGATCTGCACCTCGTCCACCATCTCCGGGATGCCCTCCATTACGTCCTCGCGGGAGAGGATGGTTGCCCCGAAGCTCATCAGGTACGCGACGCTCCGCCCATCACGCGCGCCTTCCAAAAGTTCGGCGCTTATCAGGGCGACGGCTTCCGGGTAGTTCAGTTTCAGACCGCGGTCGCGGCGGCGGCGGGCCACCTCGGCGGCGGTAAAGATCATGAGCTTCTCCTGCTCCATCGGTGAGAGCTTCATAATCCTCCTCCGGTGTCTTGCTCGGCGTTTGATCTAGAGTCGCGATGTCCGCGCATCTTATGCTCTACAAACCGCCGGGTCTCCGGCCCGATGTACAAATGAGCCGGGTCCAAAAGCACCTGTTTTTTAGACGTTTGTATGAAACGCGCTCTCGTGTGGAGAGCGCGTTAGCCAGATTACCTCCGAGGAGGCGTTGTGATTCTACTTGCGCCGGTCCACTCTCTAGGACGTGCGACGGCGACGGCTGCTCGTTGCGTCTATGGTCGCGGCGATCAGAAGGACCGCGCCGGTAACCATGAACTTTATCGAGGAGTTGAACGCTAGGAGGTCCATGCCGTTTGAGATGGAACCGATCACCAGAGCCCCGAGCAGCGCCGACCAGACGGAGCCCCGGCCACCCATCAGGCTGGTACCGGCGATCACGGGTCCGGCGATAGCGTTGAGCAGGATGTCCCCGCTCCCCGATGCCTGATTGACGGCCAGGAGGCGTGAGGCCGCCAGTATTCCGCCCGCCGCCGCCAGCGTCGAGCAGAGTGTGAAGGCCACGATCTTCACCCGCTCCACCTTTATTCCGGCGCGCCGGGCAGCCTCCGCGTTGCCGCCGATGGCGAACAGGTAGCGTCCGAAGCGGGTCTTCTTCGTCAGCAGGTGGAAGAAGAGGACGAACCCCAAGAAGATCACGACGGCCAGGGGAAGTCCCCGGTCGGCGTTCAGGACGGCCACGGTAACGACGATAGCCACGGCCACCGCGACGACCCGCGCCACCACGGGGCCGAGCGGGCTTTCGAGCCCGGCGGCCAACTCTCCTCGCCGGCTGAGGAGCACGGAGGCGGCGTAGGCGGCGATCACGGCGACCGCCACCACCCACCCGACGAGCGGCGGGAAGAACGTACCCGCGAGCCCCGTGATGATCGGGTTCCCCAGGTTCACCGTCCCCGTGTTGCCCAGGACGTACAGCAACGCCCCCTGAAATCCCAGCAATCCCGCCAGCGTCACGACCAGCGAATGCACCTTGAACTTGGTCACGACGAACCCGTTGAACGCCCCGATACCAACACCCACCAGGATGCCGATGAGTAGCGCGAGTACGGCGGGCAACTCGCTCTTGACGCTCAACACGGCCATGACGCCCGCGGCGAGCCCGCTCACCGAACCGACCGAGAGGTCTATCTCGCCGAGCAGCAGGACCAGCACGATCCCCACGGATATGGTGCCGACCGCGGCGATCTGGAGCATCATGTTGGTCAGGTTGACCGCCGAGAGGAAACGCGGGTTGGCGATGGTAAAGACACCCCAGATCGCCGCCAGCCCGATAAGCACGGGCAACGGACCCAGCCCACCCGGTCCCAGCCGCCCGAAAGTCCTGGTGATAATGCCCGCGCGCTGCGTACCTTCCTGCGCGGAACCCTGCTCCGAGCCTCGCTCCGTCGCGGTCATCTCGCCTCCTCCCCTGTATCTCTATTCTCCGCCGGCCCGGAGTTCGAATCGCCGTTCGACGCGCCGAACTCAGCGCCGGTGATGGCTCCGACAACTTCTTCCTGGCTGGCGTTTCGCACGTCGAAGTCTCTCACGCGCCGCCCGAGCCGCAGCACGACGATGCGGTCGGTTACCTGGAAGACATCGGCGAGGTTGTGGCTGATGACCACTACCCCGAGCCCGCGATCCCTGAGACGCTGTATGAGGGCGAGGACTTGCCGCGTCTGGGCGACGCCGAGGGCGGCGGTCGGCTCATCCAGCAGCACCACCTTCGGCTCCCCGAGGAGCGAGCGCGCGATGGCGACCGATTGCCGCTGGCCGCCGGAGAGCGAGGCGACCGGGGTGCGGACGCTGCGGATGGTCGTCACCGAGAGCGAGTCCAGGAGCTCCAGGGACCGCCGCTCCATCGAGGGCTCCTGGATCCAACTCGCCACCCTCCCGATGCCGCCCACGAGATTCTCCTGTCCTAAGAAAAGGTTGGCGACCACATCCAGGTTGTCGCAAAGCGCGAGGTCCTGGTAGACGGTAGCGATTCCGAGGGCGCTGGAGTCCTGCGGGCCGTTTATCTCGACCCTCTCACCCTCGAAGAGTATCTCGCCCGTGTCCGCCTGGTGACTGCCGGCTATGGTCTTTACGAGGGTGGACTTGCCCGCGCCGTTGTCGCCGACTAGCCCCACGACCTCACCGGCGTAGACCTCGAAGTCCACGCCGGTGAGCGCCTGTACCGGGCCGAAGCTCTTGTTTATGCCCCGCAGTGCGAGCAGGGGAGCTTCAGCCGTCTTTGCGCTATCCGTCATCCCTATCCCGTCAGCCCGGCCTTGCCGCAGGCGTCCTTGTACCGGGGGGTGCAGATCTCACTAACTTTATAGAACTTGTCCGCTACGATCGTGTCCTTGACGTTGTCCGGCGTCACCACGACCGGCTTCAGGAGCACCGAGGGGATCTTGGCCTGTCCGTTGTCCACGCCGGTGGTCTTGAGGTCTCCGGGCAGCTTGCCGTCCTGGAGGAGAGCGACGGACATCTTCGCTGCCGTCGTCGCCTCGTCGCGGATGGCCTTGTAGACGGTCATGCCCTGCGTCCCGTCCAGGATACGCTGGACGGCGTTCAGCTCGGCGTCCTGCCCCGTCGTCGGCGGGAGGGGCTTTATACCGGCGGCCTTCATCGCCGCGATGGCGCCGCCCGCCGTGCCGTCGTTGGCCGCGTACACGCCGCCGATGTTCTTGCCTCCGAGCCGGGTTATGGCCTGGTCCATCTCGCGCTGGGCCTCATCGGGGCTCCAGTCGGGCGTGTCGTACTCGACCCCGACTTTGAGACTGCTCTGGTCTATGACGCTGTGCGCGCCCTTCTTGAACAGGGCGGCGTTCGGGTCGGTGGGCGAGCCGTTTATCATAACGATGTCGCTACCCTTTTTGACGTTGTCCGCGATCCACTGTCCCTGGAGCTTGCCGACCTGCTCGTTGTCGAAGGAGACGTATGCGTCGAGATCCGCGTTCTGGACGAGCCGGTCGTAGCTGAGGACCGGGATGTCGCTCTGCTTGGCGCGCTGCGCGATGCCCGACGCGGACTCGGCGTCCACCGGGTCGAGCACCAGAACCTGGGCGCCGTTGGTGATAGCCGCCTCGGCCTGCTGCTGCTGCTTGGAGGCGTCCTGGTCGGCGTTCGAGTAGAGGATCTTACAGTCCGAGCATTCCTTCTTGACCGCCGCCTCGAAGATCGGCCGGTCCTGACTCTCGTAACGCGTGGTCTTTGACTCCGGCAGGAGCAGCGCGATCTTACCGCCTCCCTTGCCACCCGAGTCTCCCCCACCCTGACCGCCGCCGCCACTACCACCGCAGGCAGCCGCCAGCATCACCACGAGGCTTAACGCCACCACTACGGTGAGGATCTTCGTTTTTCTCATTCTCTCTCCCTTCCCTTCTATACCGAATAATTCAAACGTACGTCGAAGTTGCATTGGCGTTGCCAAAAACACAGCCCTCAAGGCGACCGAGAAGTAGAAGAGCGCCGCAACGCCGCACGCGAATATCCTTCACGCCCCGCCCTGCAAATATCCCGAGACCAACTCATCATTCGGTTCATCACCCTACTCCTCCTGACCCTCTCCCGGCGGTCACCAGCGCGCCGGGTAAACTTCTTCCCTTCCCTTATTTTGTGCGATTTCGCAGTATCTCAGTCTGTTACCAGGCTTGTCAAGTCTTTTTTCTTCTTTCTTTGTATAAAGATGACGAAAATGCTTTACTCTATATAAATCTGGATGGTATACAGGGCTTCGACGAAGAACGGCACAGGAAGTAGGCAGAGGATGCAGAGTCAGTCCCGTCCCGATGCTCGCGCCCGCGTCTGGGGCGTTTTGACCGAATCCGGGGCGGTATCGAGGGCTGAGTTGGCGCGCCGCGCCGCGCTCGCGCCGTCGACCGTCTCGACGATCGTGGGTGAGCTGCAGGCGGAGGGGTTGGTGGTCGAGCCGGCGACGCCCGTCCGGCCGCCGGTTCGCGCGGCGCTTGGCCGGCCGCCGGTGCTCGTCGCTCTACACCGGAGGGCCGGGTTGGCGCTCGGGATCGACTTCGGCAAGCGGCATCTGCGCGTGGCGCTCTCGGACCTCTCGCACGAGTTGCTGGCCGAACGTCACCGGGCGCTCGACGCCGACCTGCCCGCCGCCGAGGCCATCGCCCTGGCCGTAATACTCACGGAAGAAGTTTTGGATGAAGCAGGCGCCAGGCGGGGAGAAGTCGTCGGTGTCGGGATGGGCTTGCCGGGTCCCGTCCATCGGCCCTCGGGTGAGTTGGGCGACTCGACCATCCTGCCCGGATGGGTTGGGGTGCGCGCGGCCGTGGCGATGAGCGAAGCTCTGGGTCTCCCCGTCGAGGTAGAGAACGACACCAACCTCGGCGCTCTGGGCGAATGGATGTGGGGAGCGAGCCGGGGGGTCGACCACATGGTCTATCTCAAGGCGTCGACCGGCATCGGGGCCGGGTTCATCGTCGGTGGCAGGCCGTATGTGGGCGCCGGTGGGACGGCGGGTGAGATCGGCCACACCGTCGTGGACCCTGGCGGCCCGATCTGCCGGTGCGGAAACCGGGGATGCCTGGAGACGATGGCCGCCGCCCCGGCGATCCTGGCCGCCCTGCGCGAGACTTACGGCGAAGACCTCACGCTCCCCGAGGCGATCACACGCGCCCTCGACGGAGAAGCTGGTTGCCGGCGCGCCATCTCGGACGCCGGACGCACGATAGGCGCCTCCGTGGCGACGCTCTGCAACCTGTTCAACCCCCGGAGAATCGTCGTCGGCGGCGACTTGAGCGCCGCCGGGGACCTACTGCTGGAGCCGCTACGCGAGTCTTTACGTCTCGGCGCCATACGCTCGGCGGCCGAGGACGTAGAAGTCGTCGAGGGTACCCTGGGTGAACGCGCCGAAGTCCTCGGGGCCGTGGCGCTCGTTCTCCGGCGTGGTGCGCAACTAATGAATGGGCACTCTCTTCGCCCGACTTCAGGCGACTGACCAGCGGGATGTGGCTCTACAATCCTCGGTCCAACCGTAGTTCCCGGAACCCGGCGATCATCCCGGGTCCAAGTCCGCCTTGCTCAGGACGACTGCTTCAGGCCAGCTCCGCGCCGGGCTTTCTTCCGATCTCCAGCGGTTTCTTGCAGGCATCGTGACACTTCTTCTCCAGGGTGCAGCACAGGGAGCAGATCGGCGTTTCGTGGAACGTGCAGTGGGCCATGTCCGGGGTCTCGTATCCCTGCCCGCACTGACTGCAGGTGCTAAGAGCGTAGCGATCCTCCCCGCTTTCGAGGCGTGCGCTGGTCGAGCCCTCGCGGGCGATATAGTATTTGCCCTTCGTGGCGAGCGCCAGCACCGGCGAGAGGACGAACGCTATGACCAGGGCCAGGTAGGGTGAGAAGGCCTGGGCGTACTCGCCGAAGACCCCGAAGAAAGCCGGGATGGATACCGCGGCGCCGGCGATCATGGCCCCGAAACCAACCGGGTTGATCTGGTAGAGATGCGCCCGCTTGAACTCGATGTACGAAGGGCTCACCTTCAGAAACGGCTTATTTATAACGAGATCGGCGACGACGGCACCGATCCAGGCTATCGCCACGTTGGAGTAGAAACCGAGCACGAAGTTCAAGAAGCCGAAGACGCCTCCGAGCATCAACGCGAGCGAGATCCCGACGTTGAAGAGCACCCACCAGACCCGTCCCGGATGCCAGTGCAGCACCCGCGAGAAGAAGTTCGACCAAGAGAGCGAGCCCGAGTAGGCGTTCGTGACGTTGATCTTGACCTGCGAGACAACCACCAGCACCGTCGCCACCGCGAGAGCCGCCGTGCCATTCGGGATGATCAACTCAAAGCCCCGGACAAACTGCCGGATAGGCTCTACCGCCCCGGCGGGACCGGCTTCAGAGATGATGAAGACCGCCAGTATCGCGCCTCCCATCTGCTTGAGCGCGCCCAGTATTACCCAGCCGGGACCAGCCGCCAGGACCGCCGTCCACCACTTGAAGCTGTTCTCTGGCGTCTTCTCCGGCATAAAGCGTAGGTAATCCACCTGCTCCCCGATCTGGGCGATGAGCGAGAGCGCGACGCCCGCCGCGAGCCCGAATCCCACCAGGGCGAATCCCGCCGTGTGGTTCTCGGTCCCGGCGAACTTCGTCCAGTCGGCGTATACACCGGGCTCGATGAACAGGATGGCGACGAAGGGCGTAAGTATGAGGGCGAACCAGATCGGCTGCGTCCACACCTGGAGCTTTGAGAGAAGCGTCATCCCGAACACAACGAACGGGATTATGGCGAGGGCACAGACCACGTACGCCACCGGCAGTGGCAGCCCGAAGAGCAGGTTCAGCGCCTGGGCCATCACCGACGCTTCGAGCGCGAAGAAGATGAACGTAAAGCTCGCGTAGATGAGGGAGGTGATCGTGGATCCCAGATACCCGAAGCCCGCCCCCCGTGTCAGCAGGTCCATGTCGATGTTGTAACGGGCCGAATAATACGCTATCGGGATACCGGTCAGGAAGATGGTAGCGGCAGCGAGCAGGATGGCGAGCGTCGCGCTCGTGAAGCCAAATGAGACCGTGATCGAAGCTCCGATCGCGAAATCAACCAGATACGCTATCCCACCAAGCGCCGCCGTCGCGCAGGCGTACTCACTCCACTTCCTGAAACTGCGCGGCGCGTACCGCAGCGAATAGTCTTCCAGCACCGGGTTGTCCACGAACGAATTGAACTTCCGCTTTACGCCGCTTCCCTGACGTTCTTGCTCGTCGATCATCTCAGATACCCTCCCTATATATACATTTTGAATCTATATGGTCTTTTCATTGTGCGCGAGGTTGCTGGGTGATGTCTTTGGCCCGGTTACCAGAAAAGACCCTCCCGGTACGACGAGGAATTTGTACTCCGGGAGGGGTCAGGGCTATCTTAGCTGTCTGCGCCGGCAAGCTCCGCTTTCCCACCGTGAAGGTCGAGGGCGACGGGCGCGTGGCTTCTCTGGGTTGCCAGCGCCACGGAGACAAAGGCGACGAGGCTGACCAGCAGGCTCAGGATGGTCGGGATACCGTCGAAGGAGGCGTTGAAGATATGGTTCGGGATATAAAGCAGAGTATTCTCGGCGCCGAAGGTGGTCGGGGTGAGGACGAAGAGCACCAGGCGCGTTACGGAGCCCGCGATGATCGAAGCGAGGGCGGCCGGCGTATTGGCTTTGGACCAGTAGAGCCCGAGCGCGAATGGGACCAGTAGACCAGCTAGCGCCACGTCGAAGGCAAGCGTCAGAAGGATGCCCGTCTGTGGGACGCGCAGCGCGAGAAACAGGCTAAAGAAGGCTATCGGGGTCATAAAGAGTCGGGTCACGAGGAGCAGTTTGTCCGGTCCAGTCTCCGGCCCACGCTCGACGCGCAGGATATTGCGCGCGCAGACGGAGGCCATCGCCAGGATCGCCCCGGTCCCGGTCGAGAGCGAGGCGGCGACTATCGCGGAGATGACCATTGCGATCAGGACCGCCGGGGCGGTATGCTGCAGGAGCGCGTAGAGCACGGCCTGGTCACCAGCCTTGATCCCAAGCTCCTTGAATATGCTCCCCGACGAGAGCGCCACGAGCGAGAACGGTACACCGATGATCAGCGTCCCGACGGCCCCCAGATAACAAGCCCGCCGCGCCGTCTGCGGGCTCCCGGCGGAGAACACCCGCTCCATAAAGTCCAGCGCCACGATATCTCCAAGTCCCAGCGACAGCAGCGTAGCCCAGTTGATGTACGCGCCCACCTTCGGGTCCGTGAGTTGCTCGAAGTCGAAGGGACCCATCCCGGCTGGGATCGAGATACCGTAGTTGACGGCGATGAACACGGTCACCGCTATCGCTCCGATCAGGGCGAGAGAGACCTGCAGCACATCAGTGTAGACGACCGAGAGGAGACCACCGGGGAGAGTGTAGAGGAGCATAGCGAGTGCGATCAGTAGAACACCGGTCAAATAGCTCGTGCCAAGAAACGTCTTGAACAGGTATCCGCCCGCGACCAGGTTTCCCGCGAGCAGGATAGAGAAGCTGAGGACCATGATCGGGGCCGCCAGAGACTCTACCGTCCGCCCATACTTGCGGCTGTAGAAGTCCGGCAGCGTCATGAGGCCCATGCGGTTCAGGGGGCCGGCGAAGAACAGTCCCGTCAGGAGCAGGCAGATCGCGAGCCCAATCGGCAGCGACGCCCCCGCCCAGAAGCCGAACTGCGCGGAGAGGTCCGTGTTGCCTAGAGTCGCGTTAGAGTCGACTGCCTGGGCCATCAGCGCCGTCGCCGCGAGAGGTAGGATCAAACCGCGCCCCGCCACGATGAAGTTGGTGCTGCTCCCTCGCACCTTCTTCGCCACGAAGAGCCCTATGGTCATCTGCATCACGATGAACGCCGCCACACCAAAGAGAACCATCTAACCTCACTCCTTTCCGGTCGGGTACGTCCCGAGGTGTCCCTCGGTAACGAGTGTCGCCAGTACGTCCGCCACCGCCCGCGCCGCAAGCAGCGCCGTGGTGTCGCTCGTGTCGTAGGGCGGCGAGACCTCCACGACCTCCATGCCGCACAGCCCTTCCTTCGCCACCAGATGCAGGAACTTCAGCGCCTCGCGCGGCAGGTATCCGCCCGGCTCCGGCCACCCGGTACCCGGCACCAGCCCGCCGTCCACCGAGTCGATATCGAATGATAGGTAGACCGCTTCCGCGCCGTCCCAGGCGACTTCGAGGGCCATCTCGGCGGCCTTCTCGATGCCCATAGACTCGACATCCCCGATGGTCATGATCGTCGTCTGGCGCTCACGGGCCACCGTTACACCGGCCCTCGGGACCTGCCAACCACCGATACCACACTGCACCAGGTTCTTCGCCGGGGCGTTCGGGATGTTCGTCGCGTGGAACCAGGGCGTCGTGTGCATCCGCTCGTCCATGTCCTTCTCCTGGATATCCACGTGCCGGTCCAGGTGGATGATCCCGATATTGCCGTCGATGTGCGGCGCGATGCCGCGAACGTCCGGGTAGCCGATGGAGTGGTCCCCACCGAGAATCACCGGGAAGACCCCATTCTCGACGACGTGGCTGACGGCGTTCGCGATCTGATCGAACGACTTCTCGATGTTGGCCGGAATCACGAACACATCCCCCAAATCCGCCACCTTCAGCGACTCCCGCAAGTCCACCGCAAACTCGTAGCTGTAGGTGGAGTAGAGGGCGGAGATCCTGCGTATCGCCTGCGGTCCGAACCGCGTCCCGGAACGGTAAGTCGTCCCCATGTCGAACGGCGCTCCGAGTATCGCCACGTCGTAGTTGCCGACTTCTCTAACGTCCTCCACGTAAGGGAAGCTCATGAACGTGTTGATGCCCGCGAAGTGCGGAAGCTCCGTGCGGGAGAAAGTGGAGATGGTCTTCGCTCGACCTCCGCGTCCCACCGGGAGCTGCCGAGAGCAGCCTCGCGCTCGCGGGCCTCGTATCCACGAAGGCGTTTCAGGGCTTCCGGGTCCGGTGGTCCCACCCTGCGATGGTGATGGGGGTGATCATGTCCCACAAGTTGCTCCTTCCAGGTAGCTTACCTACCTCCTCGAAGCAAACATGCCCGAGGAGAAGTTCTCCCGGGCTTTTATCCCTCCGTGTGACAGCCGGTTGTCTCCCGGCCGCTCGCCGTTCTCGGTCTCGGACCCACCGACGTCAGTCGGGGCGGAACCCTAGCGACATCCGTACTCTACGGAATAGTCGTTTCGGGGTCTTTAGCCCGCTGGATAAACTTTCGGCCCGAACCCGACGGGCTGGTTGTACAAGAGGTCGTTTCTGGGGTGGGTCAGCACCGGCCGTCGGGAAATAGGTGCTTGTGGATCACGGCGTGGACACCTTTGTTTATGTCCACGACCTGCGAGACCTCGAAATCTATGCCGATGCTCGCCAGCGAGTAGGCGTCCTCCGCGCTCAGACCGCGGGTCTGTGTGAGGAAGGAGATCGTCTCCCGCACCGCCTCCTGCAGTGCCTCGTCGAGGTTCTTGTCTATACCCGTGACGATCCAGGAGTCGGGCGTCTCGCCCCACGGGTTCTTGAGGAGCGGCACACACTCTTCTCTCAGGCGCTCCTCCTTGTGGACGATGACCTGAAAGGTCGGCGTCTGGGAAGTCTCGATGGCGGTGAGCGACACTTCACCATTCCCCTGCGCCGCGTGTCCGTCGCTCGTATACAGTAGCGCCCCCGGAACTTTGACTGGATAGAAGACGGTAGACCCGGCGGTCATCAGCCGCTTGACGTCCAGGTTCCCGCCGTAAGTGTTCGGCGGTATCGAGTTGACCATCTCCGAGGTGTCCGGCGCGACACCCACTATGCCCATGAAGGGACGTAGCAGCACCTCTATCCCGTTGCCCGCCGGGAAGAGCCCGACGTTGCGGGCGAGGTCGAACCGGAGGAGGTTGCCGTAGTACGCCTTGCCATCCAGCGGATGTTCGTCCGGCAGAGCCCCTTTGCCGTGGCGGGCGGAGTTGACGCCGTAGGCTACCCGCGGCTGTATATCGAGGCAGCGGACTTCCAGCCAGTCGCCCGGCTCCGCGCCTTCTATGTACACGGGTCCGGTAACGACGTGCGGCCCCTCGCCCTTGTGCTCTACCTCCTCGAAGACCATGAGCATGTCCGGAAGGATCTCGCTCTCCGGTATATCCCACCCCACGAAGAATTTTACCGGGTCGCCCTGATCGTCCTGAATGCCCTCGTGCGAGATCTGCTCTATGGCAACAATGTCTCCCGACCGGACGCTCATGACCGGCTCCGCGTCCCGGTTCGGCAGGAACCCCCAGCTTATGACCTCCGGCCGGTCGGACTTCAGCAGATGATACTGTCCCTCCGGCACGTACGTTCCCGTCGTGTTGGCCGTGTTGCCATCGTACTCGTGGGCGCTCGCTCTCCGCGCGCCGGCCAGGCTACCGAACGTCGCCGCGCTGAATGCTCCACCCAGCCCGGCAAGGAATCGTCCCCGGCTGAACCTGCCTCCCGAAGGTTTCTCGATCACCCCCGCTGTTCCTGACACGCCGGGCCTGAGCCTTCCGTAGACAAGTTCCTGGGCAGTTTCTCCCCTGTGCAGTTCTTGTTCGCTCATAGCCGCCTCCGTTCTGCTCGCATAGCCCACTCATACGTGCTGTGAGCAGCTTACAGGCATGACTCTCGCCAGGTCTTCGGCCCAGTCAATAAGAATCCCACCTAGCGTTGAGGGCGTTGTTGTGCAGGAGGACAACCGTACGCAGAGGTTAAGTCGGCTCCCGAATGGGAGACCATTTACCAAGCTGCCCGCGAGAGGCTGGCAGCGCAAGTAGCGAATCAGACCATAGCCCTGCTGAGTGTGTGGAGGAATCCCCTAACCCGGCAGCAGGCTGCGGCCCATGAGGTACTCGTCGGCCTGCTTTGCGGCCTTGCGTCCCTCGGCGATGGCCCAGACTATGAGGGAGGCGCCGCGCTTGGCGTCGCCGGCTACGAAGACGCCGGACTCTTTCGTGCCGAAGCCGTTCTCCGAGTGGATCGCGCCGCGGTCCGTGTAGCCGAGGTCCATTTCTTCCAGGAAGCGGTCGCGCACCGGGCCGGTGAAGCCGATAGCGAGCAGGACGAGGTCCGTCTCGATCTCGAATTCCGTACCCTCTTTCGGAACGGTCTTGCCGTTCTCTCGCCCGGTCTCGACGGCATGCATCCTCTCGACCTTACCGTTGGACCCAGAGAAGCCTGTAACCGCCACGCTGAAGCCTCGCTCGCCACCCTCCTCGTGAGCCGGGTAGGTGTGCAGGATCAAAGGCCAGTCGGGCCAGGAGAGGTGGTCCGGGTTCTCCGGCGGCTTCGGTCCGTGAGTGAGGACCTTGACCGAGGCGCACCCCTCGCGGTGAGAGTTGCCCAGGCAGTCAGCGCTCGTGTCGCCGCCGCCGAGGATGACGACGTTCTTACCTTTAGCAGAGATCTCGACCTCCGCGTTCGTCGGCAGCCCGGCGACCCGCCGGTTCTGCTGCACCAGGTAGTCCATCGCCAGGTGGATACCGCCAAGCTCGCGCCCCGGAACGTCCAGGTCGCGGCCGGCCAGAGCGCCGACGGCGAGAACTACCGCCTCGAACTCACTCTTCAACTCTTCGGTGGTTGGATCTTCACCGACATGGGCGTTGGTGCGGAACTCGATGCCTTCTTCTTCCATCATGGCGATGCGACGGTCCACGACCCACTTCTCGGTCTTGTAGTCCGGGATGCCGTATCGCATGAGACCCCCGATCTTATCGTCCTTCTCGAAGACCGTCACGGTATGTCCCGCCCAGTTGAGCTGCTGCGCCGCCGCGAGACCGGCGGGACCACTCCCCACGACCGCGACTTTCTTGCCGGTCCTTATCTCAAGCGGCGGAGGCTTGGCGACTACCCATCCCTCATCGAAGGCGCGGTTGATGATCGAAAGCTCTATCTCCTTGATGGTGACGGGATCGTCGTTGATTGCCAGCACACACGCCGACTCGCACGGCGCGGGACACAGCATCCCCGTGAACTCCGGGAAGTTGTTGGTCTTGTGGAGCCGGTCTATGGCCTGCCGCCAGTGGTCCTTATAGACGAGGTCGTTCCAGTCGGGGATCAGGTTCCCAAGAGGACATCCCGTGTTGCAGAATGGGACGCCACAGTCCATGCAACGCGACGCCTGGCCCTTCAACTCGTCGTCCGGCATCGGCTCGTAGACGTAACGGTAGTCCTGCACCCGCTCTTCGATGGTCCGCTTCGGGGTCGGCTTGCGCCCTATCTTCAGGAATCCCTTCGGGTCGCCCACTAGCGCGCCACCTCCAACTCCGCCTCCTGGCGCTCCTGCAATACACGCTTCAGGTCGTTCGGCATCACCTTCACGAACTTCGGCAACAGTTCGTCCCAGCTTTCGAGGACCCGCCTCGCCGTGGCGCTCTCCGTCCACTCCAGGTGGCTTTCGATCATGCCTCGCAACAACGCGATGTCGTCCTCGGATTCCACGACTTCGAGTCCCACCATGTCCATATTGCACAGTTTCTCGAAGCGGTCCTCCTCGTCGAGCACGAACGCCGCGCCTCCGCTCATCCCGGCCGCGAAGTTCCGGCCCGTCTGTCCGAGGACGACCACGACCCCGCCGGTCATGTACTCGCAGCCGTGGTCCCCGAGACCCTCGACTACCGCGTGGGCGCCCGAGTTCCGAACGGCGAACCGCTCCCCGGCGAAGCCCCGGAAGTACGCCTCGCCCCCCGTCGCGCCGTAGAGCCCGACGTTGCCGATCACAACGCTCTGCGCCGGGTCGTAGGCCGCCAACTTCGACGGGAAGACCGCGAGCCGTCCGCCCGAGAGCCCCTTGCCCACGTAGTCGTTCGTCGTGCCTTCGAGGGTAAGGGTGAGCCCCTTCGCAAGCCACGCGCCGAAGGACTGTCCGGCCACGCCCTTGAAGTCTATCCGAACCCTGCCGTCCTCCAGACCCTCCGCGCCGTAACGCCGCGCCACCTCGCCGGAAAGCATCCCGCCGACCGTTCGGTTGGTGTTGAGGATGTCGTGTGAGAAACGCACTGTCCCCCCGTTTTCCAGGGCGGGACGGCAACGTTCGATCAACTCGTTGTCCATCGACCTGTCGAGGCCGTGCTCCTGGGCTTCGCTGTGGTTGACCGCCACGCCCTCCGGGGCTTCGGGTTGGTCCAGGATCGCCGAGAGGTCCACGCCCTTCGCCTTCCAGTGCTTGATGGCCTCGCGCATCTTGAGCATATCCGAGCGCCCGACCATCTCCTCGAAGCTGCGGAAGCCCATCTGGGCCATCAACTCCCGGACCTCCTCGGCCAGGAAGAAGAAGTAGTTTACGACGTGCTCCGGTGTCCCGGTGAAACGCTTCCTTAGCTCCGGGTCCTGCGTCGCGATACCGACCGGACAGGTGTTAAGGTGACAGACCCGCATCATGATGCAGCCCGTCGCCACCAGCGGGGCCGTCGAGAAGGCGAACTCCTCACCGCCGAGCAGCGCCGCGACCACGATGTCCCGGCCCGTCTTGAGCTGGCCGTCTGTTTGAAGGATGACGCGACCGCGCAGGCCGTTTTGCACCAGCACCTGCTGCGTCTCTGCGAGCCCGAGCTCCCACGGAAGCCCGGCGTGCTTGATGGACGAGAGCGGCGAGGCCCCCGTACCGCCGTCGTGGCCGGAGATGGTTATGTGGTCCGCCTTCGCCTTCGAGACGCCCGCCGCGATGGTTCCGACACCGACCTCGGCGACGAGCTTCACGCTCACGGCCGCCCTAGGGTTCGCGTTCTTTAGGTCGTGGATAAGCTGCGCCAGGTCTTCGATAGAGTAGATGTCGTGGTGAGGCGGCGGCGAGATCAGGCCGACACCCGGCGTCGAGTAGCGGACCCTTGCGATATCCTCGGAGACCTTGTGACCCGGAAGCTGTCCGCCCTCGCCGGGCTTCGAGCCCTGGGCCATCTTTATCTGCAACACGTCCGCGTTGACCAGGTACTCCGCCGTCACGCCAAAGCGTCCGCTGGCGACCTGCTTGACAGCGCTGCGGCGGTTGTCGCCGTTGGAGTCTGGGGTGAATCGCTCCGGGTCCTCGCCTCCCTCTCCCGTGTTCGACTTTCCACCGATGCGGTTCATGGCGATGGCGAGGGTCTCGTGCGCCTCCTTGGAGATGGAGCCGAACGACATGGCGCCCGTCACGAAGCGTTTGACGATCTCCTTCGCAGGCTCGACCTCCTCGATGGAGGTTGGTGCGCGCTTGAAGTCGAAGAGACCGCGCAGCGTCGATAGGCTGGCGCTCTGGTCGTCGAAGTGCTTCGTGAACTCCTTGAAGGTCTCGAAGTCTCCGGTCTTTACAGCCCTCTGCAACGGGACGATGCTCCGGGCGTTCCACTGGTGGTACTGGCCCTGCATCCTTAGCTGGTACTCGCCCCCGACGTCCAGCTCCTCCGCCGGGTCTTCGAAGTTCGAGAAAGCCCGCCGGTGCCGCTCAAGGACCTCGCGTTCGATCCCATCTATCCCCACACCCCCGACGCGCGAGGCCGTGCCGGTAAAGTTCTTCTCCACGAAGTCCTTATCCAGGCCGACGGCCTCGAAGATCTGGGCGCCGCAATAAGAGAACAGGGTAGAGATCCCCATCTTGGAAATGACCTTGAGCAACCCCTTCTTTATGGCCTTGATGTAGTTCTCCGCAGCCTCCTCCGGGTCAACGCCCTCAAGCGTCCCCGATGCGGCCATCTCCGCGATGGTCTCGAAGGCCAGGTATGGGTTTATGGCGGTAGCCCCGTATCCCACGAGCAGCGCGAAGTGATGGACTTCCCGCGCCTCGGCGGTCTCGACGACGAGCGTCGTCCGGGTGCGGATGCCCTCACGGACGAGGTGGTGATGGACCGCGGCGGTGGCGAGCAAACTCGGAATGGCGGCCTGCGTCTCGCTCACGCCCTTGTCACTCAAGACGAGGACCGTCGAACCGCCCCTGACAGCCTTCTCCGCCCGCTTCCGCAGGGATTCGAGCGCATTCTCCAGGCCACTCTCTCCCGCTGCCGCGGAGAATAGTGTCGAGAGAGTGGACGCGGAGAACGGCGCTTCGCGCAGTTGACGGATCTTCTCCAGGTCCCCCGCCGTCAATATCGGCTGGTCGATGAGTATGCGCCGGCAGTGCTCCGGCGTCTCGTCGAAGAGGTTGCCCTCCGGCCCGAGGCTCATGTTGAGCGACATGACCAGCTCCTCACGCAGCGGGTCTATGGGCGGGTTCGTGACCTGCGCGAAGTGCTGTTTGAAGTACGAGAACAGGAGCTGCGGACGCTCCGACAGGACGGCGAGCGGTGTGTCGGTGCCCATCGAGCCGTCGGGCTCCTTGCCCTCCATTGCCATCGGTGCGAGGAGTATGCGGAGATCCTCTATCGTGTAGCCGAACGCGTTTTGGCGCTCGAAGAGCGTGGCGGGTTCGGGTCGTGGGTCGGGAATAGCATCCGGCAACTCGTTCAGGTGGAACTCACCTTCCTCGACCCACTGTTTGTACGGCTGCCGCGCAAACAGCTTGCTCTTGACCTTCTCGTCGTGCAGCACCTCGTGCCGCTCCGTATCCACGACGAGCATCTTGCCCGGCTGCAACCTCCACCGTTCGACGACGTCCTCCGCCGGTATCCGCAGCGCTCCGTCCTCCGAAGCCATGACCACGCGCCCGTCCTTCGTGACGGAGTAGCGGGCGGGACGCAGGCCGTTGCGGTCGAGCGTCGCGCCGACGACCCGGCCGTCGGTGAAGGCGACGGCGGCGGGGCCGTCCCACGGCTCCATGAGGGCGCTGTGGTACTGGTAGAAGGCGCGCCGGTCTTCTTCCATCAGCTCGTCGTTCTCCCAGGCTTCGGGAATCATCATCGCCATCGCGTGCGGGAGGTCCCGTCCGGCCAGGTGCAGGAGCTCCAAAGCGTTGTCGAATGCCGCCGAGTCGCTCTGGCCGGGCACGATGATGGGCGAAAGCTTCTTTATGTCCTCGCCGAAGAGGTCCGACTCTAAGCGGCTCTCGCGGGCGCGCATCCAGTTGACGTTGCCCCGGAGCGTGTTGATCTCACCGTTGTGCGCCACGTAGCGGTACGGGTGCGCGAGCTCCCAACTCCCGAGAGTATTCGTCGAGAACCTCTCGTGAACGAGGGCGATGGCGCTTGCGAACGCCGGGTCCCTGAGGTCCGGGTAGAACCGCGCGAGTTGCTCTCCTTTTAAAAGTCCCTTGTAGATGATGGTTTTGGACGACAGGCTGACGACGTAACATCCGTGCGACGCGTCAACGGCATTGTGCAGCAGACGGCGTATGACGTACAGCTTACGCTCGAAGGCCGCCTCGTCCTTCGTATTACGCTCTATAAAGAACTGCCGGATGCGCGGCATCACGCCTCGCGCCAGCCGCCCGGCCGCTTCCGGCAAGATCGGAACGTCCCGGAATCCCAGGAGCCTCTGACCCTCCTCCGCGGCGATCTCCTTCAGTTTGCCCTCGCAGTCGAGTCCCTCGGCCTCACCCGACTCGAAGAGCACCCCGACCGCGTACTGACCCTCCGGCGGAAGCTCTATCCCGGATTCCTTACACGCCCGGCGGAAGAAGGCGTCCGGGATCTGGGTCAGGATACCCGCCCCGTCTCCGGTGTCCGGGTCTCTCCCACTGGCGCCCCGGTGCTCCAGGTTGTGCAGTACCTCCAGCGCCTCCTCGACTGTCTCCCGCGTTCGACGGCCGTCTACCCGCGCTACAAACCCGAGCCCGCAAGCATCGTGGCCGTACATGGGGTCGTAAAGGCCGGTTCCGAGGGTCAACAGACTGCCTCCTTATAAAACGCAGGGTACGAAAAGCCGCCTAATTCTTACACGAATCACTTACAAAGCACAAGTGGAAGCAACTTGTTGCATACTAGTATCAGACAAGGCTTCTGGAAATCCGTATATGTGGCTTGTAGCTGCTCAGAGTTCGTCGAGGGCGTTGCGGAGTTTCTCTTCTTCCTCCAGGAGTTCCGAGAGTTGTATGTGAAGCTCGGCGGCTTCGGCCTCGACTTCGGCCAGACGCAGGGTGAGTTCTTTCTCTTTAGCGGCGGCCTCCGGGGTACGCTGCTTCGAGCGGTAGCGGTCGCGAACGTTCTTCAGGCGCCCGGCGGCGTTCTGGCGCACGCGCTCCCGGTCGGCCTTGAAGTCCTCGCCCCGGACGTATTCCCGTACACGCTTGACTCGTTCATCCGAGAGCAGGTCCGAGAGTATCTCCGCCGAACTCTGTTTAAAGTCTTTCGCCATGGTTGGTGGTCCTCCTTACGCTCCTTACAATTATAGTCCCCCGTTGCGGATAGGTCCGTCTGTAGGTGTCGGATTTCCGTTATACCTTCGCGGCTTTCAACACATCGTTTACAAGGATGCGGCCGCCGGCCCCCGTGCCTTCGAGGTCGGTGAGATCTACCCCGAGTTCCCGTGCTTTTTCTCTGGCCGCTTTCGTAGCTTCTATCTTGCTCCGTCCACCAACGTAACCATTATCCGCCGGCTCCCCACTGCCGCCCTCGTCCGTCTCATTCGGGCCATTTTCCTGTTCTCCGGACTCACTTCCCTCCAAAGCTCTGCGCGGAGGCGGTTTCGGTTCATCCCCCGGTTCGTCATCCGTGCGATCCAGATCCCCTATAAGGTCCTGGACAAGCCCAGGGTTGTTATCCAGAGTGGAGAGGACCTCGGAGAAGATCGCCCGCACGTTATCCAGCCGGGCCTTGAGTTGGGCCTGGGCCTCGACTCCCTTGACCACCAGCTTGAAGTCGTCCACCTCGGCTTCGAGGCCGACGTTGATCTTGACCATATCCGCAAGCTCGGCTCCGAAGGAGACCCGGACTCTTATTTCTTCGGCCTGCAGGTCGAGCTCTTCGATATTGAGCGCCGGTACGTCCAGCAAGACATCAGGGTCTCCAACCGATTCTCCCTGGTCTTTGCCTGGACGCTCGTCATTCGCCCGCGCCGGACGTTCCTCGTCCCGAGGTCTTCTTCTGGATGACATACGGTTCCCGGCCTCCCGAAACGTCGCGTTCTCAGCCTCTCGTGCCCCTCCTGCACCCGGCGTAAACCCGCGAAGGGCATTCCATCTGTCTATTTTGGGCAACGAGCGGGTATTACGACATAAAGCATAACCCAGGAGGTCACGATGACGCAGGAAAACCAGCAACAGCAGGGACAGCAAGCGCAGCAGGGACAAGGGCAACAGCAGCAGCAACAGAGTCCCGCGCAGAATCTGGCGCAAGCCTTGACGGCTATCAGGAAAGTGCAGAACATGCTGGAACTCAACTACCCGCAGCAGGGCGATGCGATCAAGATACAGCGTCAGGCGGGAGACCTAGTATGGCAAGAGATTCAAAGGATGCAGCAACAGCAACAAGGCTCTTAGGAACCGGGACACCCAAACCCGGGCGCTGTAGAAGCGCATCAAACGGCTTGTCCCACAAGCACTCCACGGACCTCGCTAACCCGGTAGGTTAGCGGGGTTCAGTCTTCGAACAGCTCGTTGCCCATCTGGTCTACTTTGCGCTCGGCGTGCTCGCCCATGTCTCCGCCGGCGCCCGTATCCTCGGTCATTTGATCTGCCATTTCGTCCGCTTTACGCTCGGCGTGCAGGTGTATGTCTCCATCAGAGCCGGTCTCTTCGGTCATCTCCTGCGCGAGGTCTTCTTCCGCCTGGGCGGGGTCTATGGGCATCTTTCCTTCCAGAGGCATATCCTCCATCATGTTTCCTCCGGCGTTCGCCTCCTCCTGGCTCAACGCGCTTGCGTAGTCGGCCGATTCCATCGAAGGCATCGACTCCATCGACTCGCTTGACTCTATCGAAGGCATCGACGCCATTGAGTCTTCTCTCATGCCGGGCAATGGACGCGGCTCAACGTCGCCCTTTTCGATCCTCCTCTTGACCTGTTCCTTCCTCTGGTCGGCGGCCACCGCCCGAGCCTCCATAGTGTCCCGGACCTGACGGTCCGCCCGACGCATGGTCTGGTTTATCCTGCGCTCGGCTTCACGTTGCCGCCGTTCCTGATCCCGCACGCTCATACCCGCTCCCTTCTCGACCTCTTCAGCATACTTCGTAGCGCTTCAGCAGCGTGACATACTCGCTTCGGATCGGCTAATCTCCCGCGGCGGCGAACACGAAGCTTTTCAAGGCCTCGTGGTTGCGTGATGCCCAGGAGTTCATCGCTTCTTGCCACGCCTGGAGGAAAGGCTCCGCGGGAAGTTCTTCGGTCTTCTCTTCGATGCTGTATTGCGCGGGATTCCGGTGTGGAGGCTCATCACACGCACGCTCCTTCAGGGCGGAAGCAAACAAGAACAACTCGGGGTCTCCCCCGGCGTCGGGGTGCAGTTGCGCTAGAAGCAACCGCCACATGCGTCGATCTTCGAAAGGGTTGATCTGGCCGACACCCTCTGCTCCACTCACAAAGGACCTCCTGTTTTCGGCCCATTCTATGCCGGCCCGCAAAGTGTTGTAAACCTCGTTATAAGACAACCACAACACCTGGGGTAAGACAAAGTACGAGCCCATATCAACAGGATCCAAATATTCCCACGTAGTATCTTGTCGCACACGGGACAACCGTAGTTTCACTTTTTGGACCCCTCAGTTAGAGAGGTTCTTTATCTCCCTGACCCGCTGCTCGAATTCCTCGGCGGAGCTAGAGTTCTTGAACGCCCAGGCCAGATCCTTTATGTTCTGCTCATTGGTCCGTATGAAAATCATGGCCTGGTTGAGAGGCATGTCCTCGAACGCCGCCATCGCTAGCCCCGTAACGTCCATGGGTTCGGGTACCCTAGCTTTCTCGCACATGGTGTACATCCGGGCCGCCTTGACAAGCTGTTCCTTGAACTCACGTACTCTAGTCTTACCGCTCGCGTCACCAGCCATTCTGCTCCTCTCCAGGAACCATCACGAAAGTATAGCCTGGCCTTTCTCGACGAGCGAAGAGAAGCCAGGAATGCGAACCAGATACCCGTCACGGACCGCACCCGAGCGAGCCTATCTTACCTGCCCCTTTTCTATGCGTTGATGGTTCTCTCTTGCTAGATGTCCTACGCTCTTCGCCGGAGTCCCCAAGCTCGGCCAAAATCACCCCGCTTGTCAGTTCGCCAATACCATAATGGCCTGGGAACGCCTTGCACCCTGCCTAAGAGCGGGCGAACGAACAGATCTTTTTCCCGACTTCACCGGGCATCTTGATCTCGGGTTCGAAGAAGCCTCGTCCCGAGCGTGTTGAACCCCTCGTCCATGATCTGCTCGAAGGTGTTCCCCAGCTCGTCCTTAGCCACGCTTACCAGCCGCCCTTGCTCGTCCACGTACTCATCTATCACCGGGAGGTCGGCGACGGTACCGACCACATCCTCGTCAACGATCTCCCCATTCGCGTCGTGGGTGGTCTCGAAGATCCAACCAGATTCGTCCACGCTGCGCCGGGTCGTCCCTCTAACGACGTCCCAGGTCCGGGCCTCGCGACGCCCGGCTAGTCTCCGGGACAGTTCGCTCTCTTCGCCCCTATCTCTCACGTCCTCCACGGCGATTCGAAACGCCACCTCGGCAATCTCGGACTTGGAAGGCTGGACATCCGTCCCTGACCGAAGCTCCCACCGGAGCCGCTCCAGTTCGGCACTGAGCTGTTTGGAGAGGTTGACGGTGATGCCCACCCGCTCTGGTTTCTCGTCCCAGGAGACGGCGCCGGACGACCCGCGAGACTCGGAAAGGATTTGTTCCTCATCGGCGGCTTCGAAATTCTCGCTCAAGATAGTTCCCATGAGATCTTCAGGCACTTTTCTTCTCTTGCCCATGCTTTCGCTTATCCCCCTTTAGCGAGCCGCTTTGCCAAGCGGTCGTAATCAGTGGCCCCGTGGCTCCTTTTCGCGTATTCGAAGATATGTTGGCCGAAGCCCGGCGCTTCCGAGAGCTTCGAGTTGTAACGCACGGCCGGCCAGACAATGTCGGGAAAGTGCCGCTCTAACTGGTCTAGAATCTCTGCGCTTTTCTTCACCCGACCATCGTAGAAGGTGGGAATTATGCCCCGTATAAGCAGACCATCCCGGTAGCGTTGCACCTCTTTCACGCGGCCCAGGAACTCTCCCATCCCTTGCAGCGCCAGCACCTCCATCGAGACCGGAATCAGGATCTCATCGACGTAGAAGAGGCTGTTGACGTTGAGGACGTCCCACGAAGGCGCCGCGTCCAGCAACACGAACTCGTAGCCCCGGAGGCCTTCGAGGGCCTCACTGAGCACCAACTCGGAGCGCATGTCTCTCCTGGAGATCATGCGCTTCACCCCGGAGAGGTTCCCTCCGCCAGCGATCACGAACAGGTTCTCGCGGGCTTCTATCTGCACATCCTCGAGGCTGGCGTCGCCTTGCACGAGCTCGGCCAACCCCTCGCCCGACTGGACGCCCAGGCTCTTGGTCACCTGCCCTTGAGTGTCGCAATCCACGAGGAGGGTCCGGTAGCCCGCCAGCGCCAGCGCCGCGCCCATGTTCACGCAGGTCGTGGTCTTTGCAACCCCTCCCTTCGCGTTAGTGAAGGCTATC
>JBBPZZ010000118.1:0-5571 GCA_038198445.1 Rubrobacterales bacterium | reverse complement strand
CAACTCTTACTAGAACGGATAAGCGACTACTCCCACGGCCCCGAGCGCATACCAAACTCCGAACGCCATGCTCAGGACGCCCAACACCGGCGCGACCCGCGCGAAGTTCCGGCCTAGCGAACCTCCCGCAATAGCGAGCCCGAAGACGGTCGAGAGCAGCGCCATCGAAACCGCCGTCCCCGCCGCGAAGATGAACAACGCCACCGCCGCCTCGGTCTTGTCGGAGATTGTCGAGAGCAACAGCAGCGTCAGCCCTCCCGAGCCGCCGATGCCGTGTACGAGCCCGACGCCGTAGGACGAGAGGGGGGTGCGTACCGGCACCGCATGGGCGTGCTCGTGAGTGGGCTCGCGGGCGTGCGAGTGGACGTGCCGGTGAGCATCTCCGCCGCCGTGGGCGTGGACGTGGACATGATACAGGCCGCGACGCCAGCGCAGGAGCAGCCGGACGGCGAGCAGCACGATGATGCAACCGATGGCTACCTCGGCTATCTCGCCCACGACCTCGGGCAGGTAGCGTCCCAGAAGCACCAGCGGCAGTCCCACGAGCACGAGCGTCGTGCCGTGACCCAGACCCCATAGGAAGCCCATCAGCCCGGCCTTTTTTATCTGATCCCGGCTCTCTTCCGAGGCGATGAGCGTCGTCACGGCCGCCAGATGGTCCGGGTCGCTCGCGTGCCGCAGGCCGAGCAGCAGGCTGATCACCAGTATGACCGCCAGGCTCGCCTGACCGTGCATGAGTCTCTCCAACCAACCGTCTATCGCGGACATACGCCTCCTGCCTCTGGACCTTGCACGGCCTCCCAGACAACCCTCGCCGGGACGATCATCTTACTCCCCATCGGCCAGCGCCGCCCGCACGAACTCCCGGTCGTGCTTCCAGGCGAAGTCCAGACTGTCCACCTCGTCCGCCGGGATCCAACGCAACTCCGCCACGTCGTCCGCCGGCTCCGGCTCTCCGTTGACGATACGCGCCCGGTATCCGATGGCGAGCACGTAGATCCCATCCTCCCCGTAGGTGTGGATCGCCAACGATACGGGCTCCCCCACCACCTCGATCTCGACCCCAAGCTCCTCCCGCGCCTCCCGCTTGAGCCCCTCCACCGGATGCTCCCCGACCTCCAGGAAACCGCCCGGCACGTCCACCTTGCCCTCCTCCGGCTCGATGCCCCGCACCGTAACCAGCGCCTTGCCGTCCCGCACGATTGCCGCCCCGACCGTGGGCGCGGAGTTGCGGTACCATGACCGGCCGCACTCGGGACACGTCGTCCCACCGCTTGCGCGCGCCTCGCCGAGTTTCGCTCCATCCGCCGGGCAGAAGCGGAAGGGTTCGGTGGAAGAGAAAGGTATGTTCTCCGAGCTTCCCATCACACGCGGATCTTTACCAGATCTTCGGCGACGCTCGCCAGTCCCTGCACGTCCCGCACGACCTCGACCCGGTCGCAGACCGGCTCGTAGAGTGGCATGTCGCAGCCGCCGAGCGCCCAGCCCCATTTGGGTTCCGGTGTGATCCAGATGACCTGCCGCGCGTGGTGCGCTATCTCCTCCAACGCCTCCACGTTCGCCGACTTGCCGTTGTTGCGCCCGTCACCCAGTATGACGACCGTCGTTCGGTGGTTGACCGAGGAGAGATGCTCGCCCACGAACTGCCCGGCCGCCCTGCCGAAGTCGCTGTTCACGTCGGCGTCGAGTACATTCCCCGAGAAGACCTCATCCACCGCCCCGTGCATCGTGCGCTCCTCGAAGATTTGCGTTACCTCCGCGAGGTCCGCGACGAACACGAACGTCCTGACCTTCGAGAACAGGCTCTGCATCTGGTAGATGAGGTGCAGCCAGAACCGCGCCAGGTTCCTGGTGCTTATACTAACGTCGCATAACAATGCTACACGCGGACGTCCCTCGCGGCGGCGGCGGAGAACGGGCTGGAAGGGGATGCCCTCGTAGCGGATGTTGTTCCGCAGGGTATGGGGAACGCTGATGCGTCCGATGCGGTCTTGTTTCAGACGGCGGGTGTGGGCACCGTGAATCTGTCGGGCTATACGCCGGATCGCCGCCTCCATCTCGCGTTGCTCGGTGGCCGAGAAGTCGAGCAGCTTCCTCAGTGAGCGGCGGCGGAAGTCTGAATCGTCCTTCTCCTCCCTCTTGAGGTTCTTCTCGCGTTCGAGCATGGCCGCTACCAGTTCCGGCAGTCCGCGCAGGATGTTCTCCGACTGGGCGGTAAGTTCACGGATCAGGTCCTCGTCCACCTCCATCTCGTGCAGGTGGTCCACGAGGCCTTGCAGCTCCGAGGCGGAGACGTTCAGGGGGATCTCCTGTCCGGAGCCGGTGCTGGTTACCAGTTCGCCGGGGTTGAAGATGTTGCGGGCGCGCTGGATGCGGAGCTGGTGCGTGATCTTCTGCATTATCTGCTGCATCGCGTTCTGCTTGCGGTTCAAAATGAGTTGCTGCGAGAAGAGCGAGAGGCGCATGCTCTCCGGGTCTCCGTGGATGTCCTGGGAAGGCACGATCCTGTCTTCGTCCAGAAACCGCCGGATGTCCGTCGACTCGTCCGCCTCGTGGCTGTGGTTGTGTCCCTCCGGCTGGGGCTCACCCTCGATGTCCTCCCGCACCTCCAGCCTGGAGGGTGTCTTGCCGTGGTCATGGTCGTGGATGTCCACCTGGAGTTGGGGCTTCTCTCTCTCCGGTTGCAGGCTGAAATAGAGGTCGAAGAGCCGGTCGAAGGACTCGACGTCGTCGGTGTCCTTGATCATGGTCGCCCGCAGCGTATCCTTCACCACCGCACGCTCTCCGAGACCGACCTGCTCCAGAGCGCGCAGCGCATCCAGGCCCTCCGCCGGGGAGACGCGCAGGTTGTGACGCCTCAGCACCCGCACGAAGTCGCTGACGACGGTCTCCAACGGACCTTAGCCCTTCCCGGCGTCGCGCAGGTTGTCGTACACGGTCGAGTGACCGTGGCCGTGGTCGTGCGCCCCGTAGTCCTGGCCGTGGCGGCTCTGCGGGCTGGCGGTGGGTGGTCGGCTGCCTTCCGAGGCCACGTAGGCGAGCACCTTCTCGGCGTCGCGGTCGAACTTCACGATCACGCTGATGGTCTGCTCGATCAGCTCTTTAGAGAGACGCGGCGCTCCGAGTACGACGAGGGACTGCGCCCAGTCGAGTGTCTCCCCGATGCTCGGTGATTTGCGGAGGTCCAGCTCGCGGATCGACTGTATGGTTGAGACGAGTTCATCTGCCAGGGCGTCGGCGATGCCGGGAGCTTTTAGGCGCACTATCTCCCGCTCCACTTCCTTGCTCGGGTAGTCGAGCTGGAGGTGCAGGCAGCGGCGTTTCAGGGCTTCGGAGAGCTCGCGGGTGCGGTTGGAGGTAAGGATCACGACCGGCGGATGCTCCGCCTTGACCGTCCCGATCTCCGGGATGCTCACCTGGTAATCGGAGAGGAACTCCAGCAGGAACGCCTCGAACTCCTCGTCCGCGCGGTCGATCTCGTCTATCAGCAGCACCGCTGTCTCTTTGGACTGTATGGCCTGTAGGATCGGACGCTCGACCAGGAAGTTCTCGGAGAAGAAGACGCTCTCCTGGGCGCGTAGCGTCTCGGCGGCGTCGCGCAGGTCCTTCGTCGGGCCGAGGACCTCGCCGATCTTCTCCCGTAACACCTGTGTGTAGAGGAGTTGCTTACTGTACTCCCACTCGTAGAGCGCCTTCGCCTCGTCCAGCCCCTCGTAGCACTGAAGACGGATCAACTCGTTGCCCAGGGAGCCCGCCAGCGCCTTCGCCAGTTCTGTTTTGCCGACCCCGGCCGGACCTTCGACCAGTACGGGCTTGTTCAGCCGCGTAGCCAGGAATACGACCGTCGCCAGCCCCTGGTCGCAGACGTAGCTCTGGTTCTCCAGACGGGAACGCACCTCGTCGATGCTCGAAAACACGTCTCTCCTTACCGTTTACTTCGTGTATCGGAATAGTAGACGAGACGAGGGCGCGAGCCGCGCCCTCGTCGCACCATCGCGGTTGGCGGGTCTTTTATCCGCCGGACGCCACCTCGTCGGACTGCTCCTCGGGCAGGTCCGGGAGCGGGGCGGTCGCGGGACTCATATCCCCGAAGCGGTGGAAGCCGCCGTTGGCGCTGCCCCTGACCATCGGGTCGTAGATGCAGGCGCGAAGGATCTCCTTCGCGTTCTCGACCGTCAGGTCGCGCGGGTTACCCGGCGTGCAGATGTCGCCCATCATGTGCTCGGCCATCGCCGTAAGCTCGTCGTCGTCGCTCTCGATCTTGGTCGCGCGGCCCTCGTACCAGCCGACCCCGATCCTGGACTTGGGATACTCCCCGACCGACGAGAAGTTCTGCGGGATGCCGCAGTCCTCGGCGAGCCGGATTGCCGCGTCTATGGCCTTATCCGCCGCCGCCGGGTTCGAGAGGCCCGTGGTGTCCTCGTGCATGGCCCGCGCTATCTCCGCGTACTTGGTCACGGCGGCGGGCTGGTTGTACTCCCACACCCGCGGTATGCCGACGGCGTTATTCAGGCCGTGGTGGATATCGTAGTAGGCGCAGAGGGCGTGTGAGAGCGAGTGGATGATCCCGAGGAAACCGCTGGAGAACGCCATCGCCGCCGTGTACTGCGCCCAGCACATCGCCTCCATAGCCTTGTAGTTGCGCGGGTTGGAGGATGCCTCACGAAGGTTCTCGACGACCAGCGTGATCGCGCGCAGCGCCAGTGGCGTGGCCGCGGGATGGTCCACCCGGCACACGAAGCACTCGGAGGCGTGGGCCAGGGTGTCGAAGCCCGTGTACGCGACGTACTGCGGTGGCTGGGTCATCATCAGGACCGGGTCGTTGATCGCCAGCGTCGTCGTCGAGGAGCCGTCGAAGCCCGCCCACTTGTGGGGCGCGCGGGGCGAGGACGTATCGGTTATGACGTAGGCCGGCGTCGTCTCCGAGCCGGTGCCGACCGTGGTGTTTATAGCGATCTGGGGCGGCGTATCGAGCTTCTCGGAGGACTTAAGACCCTCGAACTCGTTGATATTGCGCCCGTCGTGGGCCGCGACGACCCGCGCTCCCTTAGCCGTGTCGTGCGAGCTGCCGCCGCCGATGGAGACGAACCCGTCGCACTTCTCGTCCATGTAGAGCTGGTACGAGTCCATGACGTTGTAGTCCTTCGGGTTTGACTCGACCTTGTCGTACATCGTGACCGAGACGCCCGCATTCTCGAAGTTGCGCTTGCACTCGTCAACGATGCCGGTGCCGCGCAGTCCCGAGGTCACGAACAGGACGTGCTTGAGACCCATGGCCGCGGCTTCGGGACCGCCGGCCTCCCACGCGCCAGGGCCGATCAACCCTCGCGGCTGCTTGAAGAACTCCTTGATCGGAAACTCGAGAACCTGACTCAGATCCATAACCCGAAACTTCTCCTTTCCCCTCGAACGACGCAAATATAGAGACGCTCACGCGCTATCGACATACCTTCTATGCAACACCCCCTTGCTCGCCTCCTCATGCGAGAAACATTACTATGCTGCTTCCCGAAACCCGTGTCAACTTTTCCGCGTCGTCCCTCGCCCGTTTCTTGACATCCACGTTAGTAT
>JBBPZZ010000117.1:0-5848 GCA_038198445.1 Rubrobacterales bacterium | reverse complement strand
TGGATCGCTGGGGTATCTAACCCCGGCGGAGTTTGCGGCCAACATCGAAGCTCTGAAGGACCAGGGCTCTGGCCCTTCAGAGGAGCTACAATTCACACAAGGGCTCTCATCGTGAGTGGTACAGAGAATGGGATCCGGTCAGCTGGTTGCGGCGGCTACCTCGTCGACCCGTCGGGCTTGAGGTGGCGGTAGAGCGTCGAGCGCGACACCCCCACCGCCTCGCACACCTCTCCCACGGGTATCTCCCTGTTCTTGAGCATTTTCGAGGCCAGCGCGAGCTTCTTCTCGTCCATGACCGGCTTGCGCCCGCCCTTGCGGCCCCGGGCCCTGGCTGCTTCGAGACCGGCCATCGTCCTCTCGCGGATTATGTCCCGCTCGAACTCGGCCACCGCCCCGAAGACGTGGAACACCAGCTTGCCCCCCGGTGTGGTGGTGTCCAGGCTCTCCCGCAGGCTCACGAATTCTATCCCGCGTTCGCGGACGCCGTTCACGAGCTCTATGAGCTCCTTCAGGGAACGGCCGAAGCGGTCGAGTTTCCACACCACGAGCTCATCGCCTTCTCGGCAGTAGTCGAGGGCGGCGCGCAACTCCGGACGTTCCGCCTTGCGAGAGGAGATTTGCTCCTCGAAGATCTTCTCGCAGCCGAATTCCTCGAGCTCGCGGCGCTGCAGGTCGGGGTTCTGGTCTTTCTTGGAGGTCCTGATGTAGCCGACCCTCATCCTCCTCGCGGCTCCCTCACGAAGCCTTCCTGCTCGAAGTGTCTATCGAACGCGAACGCCGTCGCGATTCCACGCTCGCGCATCACGATGAACGAGACGCAGTCGGTCAAGGAGTAGCGTTTGTCCGGTCGCTGCTTTAAGAGATTAAAGGCTCTTTGGAAGAGATCCTCGCCCACGTGTATGAGCTCTATAGAGGAGCTGGCGAGCAACCTCTTTCCCACCTTCACTGCCGAGGCGTGCAACCCGCGGGCGTTCAGGTAGGTGATAGTCTCGTCGAAGACGTACGTCGTGCTCACCAGAACTCTGCTTGGCAGCCCATCTTTCCTGATCGACCTCCAATGCGCAAGAGCCTGCTGGTGGTTCTGGTCCGTGCGCCGCTCCAGCGCAAGCAGGTAGCCGGTGTCGATAAAGACTTCCCGGGACTCGCTAAAAGCTCTACCAGCTCCTTCAGCCACCGGTGTAGAGATAACGGTCGTGATTCACGGAGGCGTCGGTGACTTCGTCGTCCACCGGATCCTCGCCCATAAGCAGGATCGGATCCTCTTCGCCGCCCACTCTATCTCCTGTTCGATCCCCCGAAGGCTTCGCCATGGCTCCCTTCGCCGCAGAGGAGATCAAGAGCCTCCCCTGTTCCTCGACGATCTCGACTTCGTCCGAACTGTCCAAGGCCCGGTCGGTCACCTCCCTGGGTATCAAGAGTCCTTCTTTCGTTACCTTAACCTTCATCGTCGCACCTCGCCACTCTTCTCGGATCTCGTCTCCAGTCCATTGTCGCACAACTCAATCGTCCGGGTTGGTTTTGGAGTATAGATTCTGGGACGGAAAAAGACGAATCGAGAGTGATGGTGCAGGGGTGTTTTGCGCGTGCCGTGCGGGTGTGCCGTATCCGAGCGTATACGGGATGAGGTACATATGCGGGTTTCTGTTGCAAACTGGAGTTCGGACTCTTTCGAAACGTTGCGCTTGTAGCGCCTGGGAAGGTTCATTGCGTGTTGGTGAAATCTAGCGGTGCAGTGTGAGGGCGATGACAGGGATGAGTCGTGAGGTCTTCTCCTGGTAGGCGGCGAAGCCAGGGTAGCGGCTGGCCTGCGCGTCGTACACCTGCGCGCGTAGCGGATCGGGCAAGACTTCAGCATCGGCGGTTATCGTGTCGTCGCCGATCTCGACCCTCAGCTCTTTCGGATGGGCGACGATGTTGTGGAACCATGCCGGGTTGGTGTCGGCGCCGGCCGCACTGGCGAACACGTAGACCCGGTTCGGGTCGTGGTCGTCGGCGAGGTACATCATCGGGCTGGTGCGCGTCTGTCCAGATTTCGCCCCGGTGGTAGTGAGTAGCAAGACCGGGGCATCACCGAAGGCGGCGAGCCGACCGCCGCTGGCGCGGAACTCGGCGATGTTCTTTTCGTTGAACGTCAATATCTGTTCTCTATCCACAGCGTAATCATCCTTTCTCTGGATCGTCGTCGGCGAACTCTCTATGGTTACAGGAGCTTTGTCCGGTATCGCGGGGCTAGTTCCTCTGCTTTAGCCCTTCTTTCCGCCAAAGCAGCCTCGTCCAGATCCGGCGGTGGAGCCGTCCGGCTCGCCACGGGGTCGCCGATGGCCTCGAAGAACTCCTCCTGTCCGGGCGGCGAGCACATGCACAGGAGTCGCGCCGGCTGTTCGGAGGCGTTGGTAAACGAATGCGGCGCATTGGCCGGGATATTGATAGTCTCGCCCGCTCGCACGACCGACTTCTCGCCCCGGAAGGTGGCCTGGATCTCGCCCTCGAGCACATGGAACATCTCTTCGAAGTCGTGGCGGTGGGGTGGCGGCCCGCCGCCCTGCGGGACGTGCATGTCTATGAGGGCGTAGCGACCGGCGGTGTCTTCGGCTCTCAGGAGGATCGTGTAGGTGTCCCCACCACCGAGACGTGGCTCAGGGTCCCGTCTTCATCCGGGCGGGCGAGGATGAGGTTCCGCTTGGGATCATCAGGCGGGACCGGGGCCGGCTGTGGAGTGGCGTTCGAGTTATCGCTCATCGTAGTGCTCCTTTCGCTGGTGTCTGTATACGATGCTTCTTGCCGGAGGCTGAAATCATTACCCATCGGCATCCGGCATTCTGCTCAGCGGCTGGCGAGCTCCTGGAAGTATTGCTCAAGCGTCCGGGGCTCACGGCCCAGGACAGCTCGCAGCACGAGCGCGTTGCCGCCAGGGAAGCCGTGCTCGTCGTAGTGCGTCATCATCCGCACTAAGCCGTCGCGAAACGGACCTTCGGGCATACCCGAGGCCGACGCCCAATCCTGCGGGGAGAGCTCGTCGGCCTCGACCGTCCGCCCGAGTGCTTCGCTCGCCATTTCGGCCATCGCGACGCGGTCGACCATACCGGGGGCGGAGAGCTCGAAGGTACCGTAGCTGAGTTCGTCGCCCGTCGTAGCCAGCGCCGCGACTTCAGCGACGTCACGGTAGTCCACGTAGCTGACCTTCGCCCGCTTGGAGTAAGGCATGGTGAGCTTCCCACTCTCCAGCACGGCGCTCCATGCGCCTTCGAGGTTCTGCATGAACATGGCCGGTTGCAGGATTGTGAAGTCCAGGTCCGACTCATAGAGCGCCTCCTCTACTGGCTGTTTGGCGGCGTGATTGATCATCTTGGAGATCGAAGGGTGGTAGACGCTAGAGAAGACGAACTTCCGAACGCCGGCGTCTTTGGCGGCCTCGACCATCGCCACGCCCATGGCGGCCTCGTCTGGTGCGAAGGCCGGGTTGATGTGGAAGACGCCGTTTACGCCCTCCGCGGCGGCACGCAGGCTGGCGGGATCCAGGAGATCCCCGACGACACTCTCGTCGGCTCCGGCGTGGTGCGCAGCGTCGGCTTTATTTTCGTCGCGCACCAGCGCACGTACCGTTACACCGCGCTTCTTCAACTCGGGTACTACCAGACCAGCGTTTCCACCGGTCGCTCCTACCATCAATACTTTCATTGTTTGCTCCTTTCGCGTCGTTGTTTGGACGACTGTTGCGGGATTAAGGCGTGAACTCGCTGCTACCGGCGTCGGGAATCGTTGCGTCCCGCTCGACAATGGCCCTTCGGATCACCGCACTCGTGGCTATGAAATGCTCGACGGTCTCTGCGTCGAGGTCTGCTGTGGATGCCTGCTCCAGCGTGGACCACATCTCTTCAAGGGGCTCGCGCATCGCACGGCCCTTGTCGGTAAGCGACACTCGCATCACGCGCCGGTCGTGCTCGGCCGGCTCTCGGGTGAGCAGGCCCGCCTCCTGCATCCGCCGCAGCGACTTGGAGACCGTGGAGTGGTCGAGGCCGACGGCGGCGAGCAACTCGGACTGGGTCTGCCCGTCCCGGTCCAGGAGCCGCATGAGGAGCAGCTCCTGGCCAGGATGTAGGCCGAGGTCGCGCAGTAGCCGGGCTGCGTAGGCGCGGTGGGCGCGGGCGAGTTGGAAGATGGCGTAGCTGAGCGGTCCACTATCCTGCACCGAGCGCGAATGGCCTCCCGACCGGGGGCCGGGGTTCTCAGGCGGCACGATCGCCCGCCGTGATCGTCTTGGGAAGCGTCGGGTAGTCGGTGTAGCCGCGCTCGTCTCCCCCGTAGAACGTGCTCCTGTCAGGCTCGTTTAGCGGCGCGCCGGTCCTGACGCGGTCCACCAGGTCCGGGTTGGCAAGGACCATCGCCCCGACGGTGATGACGTCCGCGAGGCCATCCTCGACGTCCCTGGCGCGGGTCTCGATGTCCGCGCCACCGCGGTTGAGCAGCAGGGCGCCCGGCCAATCACGCCGGATGGAGCGCAGCAGGTCCTCGTTCCCACCGTGGAGGAGATGCAGGTACGCCAGCCCGAGCGGCGCAAGGGCTTCCAACAGCGCCCCGTAGAGTTCCGGCACATCGTCCTCAAAGATGTCGTTGAAGGGGTTGCCGGGCGAGATGCGGATGCCGGTGCGATCGGGTCCGATCTCCTCTGCCACGGCCGACGCGACCTCGACGGCGAACCGGATCCGGTTCGAGATCGAGCCGCCGTAGCGATCCGTGCGCCGGTTGGCGTTGCTCGAAAGGAACTGTTGCACGAGATAGCCGTTGGCGCCGTGAATCTCCACGCCGTCTGCGCCCGCCGCGACCGCTGCGGCAGCCGCGCGGCGGAAGTCCTGCACCGTGTCGGCGACCTCCTCGGTCGAGAGAGCGCGCGGCACGGGCATATCCTGTGGGCCGGAGGCGGTGAACATCTGGTCCTCCGGCTTGACCGCCGACGGGGCTACCGGCCTGCGGCCGTGCGGTGTGTTGGAGGGGTGGGAGATCCGTCCGACGTCCATGAGCTGGATAACTATCTGCCCACCCGCTTCATGTATAGCATCCGTCACCTTTCGCCATCCGGCGATATGCTCATCGTTGTAGATGCCGGGCGTTAGCAAGTAGCCCTGCCCATCATCGGAGGGCTGGGTACCCTCGGTGACGATGAGCCCCGTAGAGGCGCGCTGGGAGTAGTACTCGGCGTTCGACTCAGTCGGCACGCCTTCGGGCGTCGAGCGGTCGCGTGTCATCGGCGCCATCGCAAGACGGTTGTCTAGCGGGATACGCCCGACAGTGATCGGCTCCCAAAGTTTGTCTGTCGCTGTCATCAAAACTCCAATCCAATTAGGTGGCTGGCAACACATTGGGAGATTACCACGATATGTGGTTAGCCACTTAATTTCATGTGAGGTACTTCACATGATGCGGAATGAGGAGTATTAACCGGGATGGGGCCAGGATACTCGCCCCATCCCCATCGGTAATTACTTCGGTGCGGCTGAGTGCAGGAGGTCTTCCAGGCCGATACGGGTAAGGAACTCGGCCCGGATGCGGTCGGCGACCACACTCACCACCTCGGAACCGTCATCGGCCGGGTCTACGTGGGGAGCATAAAATAGTGGGGGCACTTGAAGAAACGGTATCGCGATGTCTAGCAGCGGTAGTGACGTCGGCTAAGAGATCTTAAAGGATTGCCCCCGGATTTTTCTGCTCTCCTCCTCGGAAGAGGTAGGCCACCAGCCGGTCGAGCGTCCATGAGGCGAAAGGTAGCCCCAGATCTTGAGGAGGGGTGAGCGCTGCCTGGATCACCGCGCCCACGTCCTCCGGGCCGTAAATACGCGGGCGGCCTTCGCGC
>JBBPZZ010000116.1:0-5804 GCA_038198445.1 Rubrobacterales bacterium | reverse complement strand
CGTCTCGCACGGGTTTACCGGGACGACCCAGAGCGTCCGTCCGCTGGGCGAGGCGCTCGCGGCGGAGGGCTTCACGGTGGCGGGGCCACGGCTCGAAGGACACGGCACTAGCATGGAAGATCACGCCCAGAGCACGGCCCGAGGTTGGATCTCCTCTATCGAAGAAGACCTTGCGTGGCTCGAAGAGCGGGCGGATGCCGTATTCTTCGCCGGACTCTCGATGGGCGGAATGTTCTCGCTCTATTTCGGGGCCACGCGGCCGGACCTGATCCGGGGCATAATTCCCATAAACGCCTGCGTCTACCTCGGCAACCCGGACCTGGCCCGCCTGGTCTTCGACCCGCAGGCTCCTCCGAGCGTGCCGGGCGTCGGCTCGGACATAAAAGCCCCCGGCATCGAGGAGCTTGTATATCCTGAAGTACCAATGCCGGCGGTAAAGGACTTCATGGCGATCATGCGCGTGACCGACGACCTGCTGCCGGCGATTACCTGCCCGGCGCTCGTCCTGCAATCTCTGGAGGACCACGTCGTTCCGCCAGAGAACGGTCCATACATCCTGGAGCGCCTCGGCAGCGCGGATAAAGAGCTGGTCCGCTTGGAGAACTCCTATCACGTCGCCACGCTCGACAACGACAAGGAGCTAATCGCAGATCTAACGACCCAATTTATCCGGGAGCGTGCCGGCTAGAGGCTGATCTCCGGCCCAAAGCTGACGGCTCTTACGCCTGTATATTCGTCTCGTGCCAGCGGGTGTGCTCGCCGAGGTCCTCAGCCTCCGGGAACTCCTCGCCCTTGGCTAGCTGGACGCGGACCGGGGGCAGCATGGTCCCCCGGTCGCACATGTAGGTCCCGGAGAACGGCGCTTTCTCTCCAGGCTTGAAGCTCGGGCCGTAGGGCCGGTAGCGGGCCAGGATGTCGTCGACGCTGTGGGCCATCTAAAGGGTGACGGCCCTGGCCTCGTTGAATCCGGACGTCTCCGAGAGAGCCTGGATCACTTGCTCCGGGATCGGCTCGTCCACGGTCACCGCCATCGCCGCGCGGGAACCGGGCTCTCCCCGGCCAACAGCCATATTCCCTATGTTTATACCGTGTTCACCCAGGATGTTGCCAACCTTACCGATCATGCCCGGCTGATCTTCGTTGCGAATGAAGAGCATGTATTTCTCCGGCACGATGTCCAGGTCGAATCCCATCGCCTCGACGAGACGGGGCTGGTGGCGGGGACCAACGAGTGTTCCACTTACCGCACTCTCCCCTTCCGCACTCGCCAGACTCAGCACTACGAGGTTCGTATAGTCCGAGCCTTCCGAGATCCGCGAGGTCTCCACCCTCAAGCCCCGCTCTCTGGCGAGCAGCGGCGTGTTGACGAAGTTCAGAGGTTCGTGAACCATAGGCGCCAAGAGCCCTTTCTGCGCCGAGACATCCAGGAGACGCGTGTCGAAACCGGCGACTTCGCCGTGATACTCGATCTTTAGCATATCCCCCGGACGGTCCGTTAGCTGGTAGAGCAGACTCCCCAGAGACTCGCACAGTCCCGAGAACCGCGCCACGAACTCCGCGCCCTCTCCCGAAGGCACCGGCGCGTTTATGGCGTGGATCGGTACCGCGCCGCGCAATGCGACCGCGACCTGCTCCGCCGCCGTTATGCCGGCCCTGTCCTGCGCCTCCGCCGTACTCGCCCCGAGGTGCGGCGTGACGACTACGTTCGGCAGCGTAAAGATGGGGGAGTCCGTCGTAGGCTCCGCCGCGAATACGTCGAGGGCGGCCCCAGCGATCTCACCTTCCTTGAGCGCGTTGTAGAGCGCCGTCTCGTCCACGATGCCGCCTCGCGCCACGTTTATGAGGTAGGAAGTCGGCTTCATCTTCTCCAGGATTTCCGCGTTGACCATCCCGCTCGTCTGCGGCGTGCGCGGGACGTGCAGCGAGATGAAGTCCGCGTTCTCGAACACCTCGTCCACACTCTCCGCCCGCTCGACGTTCATCGAACGCATCCGGTCCTCCGAGACGTATGGGTCGTGGGCGAGGACGCGCATCCCCATCCCGAGAGCCCCACGCGCCACGATTGCCCCGACGTGCCCAAGTCCCACGAGCCCGAGGGTCTTCTCATCGACCTCCACGCCCTTGAACGAGCTACGCTTCCATTCGCCCTCGCGCAACGAAGCGTCGGCCGCCGGGATGCGCCGCGCCGCGGCCAGCATCATGCCCAGGGTGTGCTCTGCAGCGGCCACGGTGTTGCTCTCGGGGGCGTTGGCGACGATGATGCCGCGCTTGGTCGCCGCCTCGATGTCTATGTTGTCAACCCCGATGCCCGCGCGACCTATAGCCTTCAGGTTATCGGCCCGGTCTATTACCTCGGCCGTCACCTGCGTTGCGCTGCGGATTATGAGGCCGTCGTACTCGCCTATCTTTTCGAGAAGTTCCTCGGGCGAGAGGTCGAGCAGCACGTCGACCTCGAACTCCTGTTTCAGAAGCTCTATGCCGGATTCGGCGAGCTTCTCGGGTATGAGGACCTTCAAGCGGTTACCCCGCTCTTGGAGAAGACGCGCTGGGCCGCGCCGACGCCCTTACCGAGTTCCACGGGATGGTCGAGGGATTCAAGCGCAAGCTCGGTGGCGGCTATCGTGGCGATGATGTCGTAGGCGTCGAAGTATCCGCAGTGGCCGATGCGGAAGATCTTACCCTCCATCGGTCCCTGGCCGCCCGCGACCTGTATCCCGTGCTCCCGGAACACCATCCGCACGAGCTCCTTGCCGTCGATGCCCTCCGGAACATAAGCTGCCGTGACCGCCGAGTTGAGGTCCTCATCCGGCCCGAAGAGCTTGAGGCCCATGCCCTTCACGCCCTCGCGCGAGGCCCGTCCGAGCAGGACGTGGCGCTCGAAGATGTTCTCGATGCCCTCGTCCAGGATCTGCTGTAGCGCAACGTCCAACTGGATGATGACGCTGACCGCCGGGGTCCACGGCGTCTGCGGCGGGGTCTTTGCGTAGGCCTTCTTCGCCGCTGTCCAGTCGAAGTAGTAGCGCGGCATCCGGGACTCCTCGTGCGCACGCATCGCCCGCTCGGAGACGCTCACGAACCCGAGGCCCGGAGGCGTCATCAGGGCCTTCTGCGAACCCGCGACGACCACGTCCACGCCCCACTCATCCGTCCGCAACGGACACGCCCCGAGACCCGAGACGGCGTCCACGATGGTGAGGACGTTTTCGGTGGCCTTCGCGAAGCCCTCGATGTCGTTGACGGTACCGGTCGAGGTCTCGGAGAGGACGCACATGGCGGCCTTTATCTCCGGGTCGTTGGCGAGAGCGTCGGCGATCTCGTCGTTGTCCGCCTTGACGCCCCAGTCGTACTTCAGTTCGGTCACTTCGAGGCCGAAAGCCTGGCTCATCTTCACCCAGCGGTTGCCGAAATTGCCGTTGTTCACCACGAGCACCTTATCGCCGGGCGAGAAGAGGTTCTGGATGGTGCCCTCGAAAGCGCCCGTGCCGCTGGCGGAGTAGGTGAAGATGTCACTCTCGGTCAGGAATATCCGTTGCAGGTTCTCGTTCACCCGCGTGAAGATCTCACCGAACTCCGGCGTGCGGTGGTGAATGATCGGGAGCGCCCCCGCAGCCGAGACCTCCGGCGGAATCGGAGTGGGGCCAGGCGACATAAGACGGTACTTGTTCATCATGGGTTTTAAGGATTCCTCTCTCAGTGCGGACAACTAGACGCCCATTTTACGCTTAATAGATCGCGATGGCTACATGTTGGGTCAGATGATCTACAAGCTGTTACTTTTGGTTTCGAGAGATCCAGTCTCTTGCTCTCCCACCAAGAAATGCCAGCGTCTGAGCTTCTCTTTTACTAGGTTGGTATCTTCGTTGTACTTTCGCTAGGCCGGGAAAGGCTTTCTGGCTTCGCCTGATCGGGTCGCGTATACTGCGGTCTAACCCCCTTCGGGCAGCCGGTACGTCTCAACATCATGGTTACTCAGTCCGAATCCAAGACCGTCGTTTGCCACGTCACCGCGCAGCCGCAGGAGGATCGCAGAGATGCACACCCGCCCCGTCCGTGCCGACGAGCTCGACCTCTTCGTTGAGGCCACCGGCTCCCCCGAGCACCGTATAGAAGTCGAGCAATACCTGGAAAGCATGTTCGCCGCCGGCTCGATGCGCCCGGAGTGGTGCTTCGTCGCCGAGGAAGAAGAAGGCCGTCCCCTCGGACGGGTCGCACTTTGGACGTTGCCCGGCATAGAGGAGCCCTTCGCCCTCGTGCTGCTCGACGTCTCCTGGGACGGCGACTGCGTGGGCGTGGGCACGCGCTTGCTAGAGGACGTGCTGAACGAGGCGCGTAGGCTGGGCGCCGGGGAGATCGAGCACGTCGTAGACGTCCCGCCGATGCCGCCCCAGTTCCAACACCACCCGGAGGATCGGGTAGAGCTGCTACGGAGCGTCGGGTTCGCCTTCAGGCGGGAGACGGGCCGTTTCGAGTGGCGGGGAGGGGAGCCCGTCACAGTGCCCGGGCGGCTGTCGTTTCGCACGCTGGAGGAGGTCGGGGAGGAGGCGTTCGTCGACGCGATGGGGAGGGTCTCCGAGGGGACGCTCGACCGCGAGATCCGCGAGGAGCGCGAGAGGCTCGGCCCGCAAGGGGCGGCGCGCGAATTTTTCGAGGACGCAAGGCGGGTGAAGCACGAGCCCTCGCGGTGGCTGCTCGCCTACAGCAGGCCGGAGGGCGATCTCGTCGGTTTGGTGATGCCGGCGGAGCCGCCGACCTTCCTGACCGTCTTCTACGTGGGCGTCGTGCCGGAGATGAGGGGACGGGGGTATGTCGACGACCTGCTTGCCGCCGGTACCGCGACGCTCCTTGCGGCCCGAAGGAGGAAGGGGAACGAGAAGCCCCTGCGGGCGGACACCGACGTGGCCAACGCGCCGATGGCCGCCGCGTTCGAACGGGTCGGGTGGGCGAGGTTCGCGGGGAGGCGCGAGTACGTCGTGAACCTCGCTTCGGATTAAGCGTAGGACGCGATCCGCGGCCCGGACGATGCCCGATGCAAAGCGCTGATCTCGAGAACGAAGCGGACGGGTTCACAGGCGAAGGCGCGAGGCTGCGGGATTTCCGCGAGCGGCTCTTTGCTAGCTTCGGCAGACGAGCCGACGCCCGACGACGCCTCGCCGTTCTCATGGAACCAGTCGGCGGCCCGTGCTCGCCTTCAGAAGAAAAAACGAAAGCTGAGAAACATGCGGCGAAAACTCCGGTAGCCTTCGGAAAGGGCGTCTTCTCAGAAACTAGCCGGGCCAAAGAGCGTGAACGAGCGCCGAGATATTGTCTGAGCCGCTAATACGACGTCTGGCGATATCTCGGCGCTGATTCCGGCCCAAGGTCTGCTGCTATATGATCGTCACCATAAGAAGAAGTGTTATCCCTGCAGCCCCTACGCCCCCCGCCGTCAGCGCGAGCGTGATTATTTCGGCCGCCCCAAAGGTGGTCTCCCGTGCCTTCTGCTCTGCTTTGCCAACGATCTCGGTTGCCTTGTCGATCATGGGTCAATTTCCTTTCCTCGGCGAGCCTTATTGGATCGCCTACTTAGTAATATATATGACATTAAGTGTAATACAAGGGTTGCTAATAGGGATTTAAGGATTTTGTAACAAATATCTCTAAAAGGTCATCATCGAACTGCTTAGAACCTACGTTAGCGGAATCCGGCTCCTTCGAGAGCCGGGAGCGCCGAGCGGGTGTATCGGGCAGCGTACCCCATGCCGACAGGCGTTGTGCCTCCCATGGTTTCCCTTTCCGCAAACTCTTTCGCCTTGACGGCGGTACGG
>JBBPZZ010000115.1:0-47201 GCA_038198445.1 Rubrobacterales bacterium | reverse complement strand
TGACCGGCCCCCGATCTCTGTACCAGGTGCTATGAGAGTGTGGTTGCCGATTGTAGCTCCTTTGTAAGCCCCGTACCTGCTTGCGCCGCTGCGCAGCACGAGGCCGCGAATTCCCAAGGCGTTCGGTAGCCCAGGGCGCTGTGTGGCCTGTTGTGGTTGTAGTAGTCGCGGTACTCCTCCACCAAAACCTTCGCTTCCATAAGGCTCGTGAAGACTTCTCTCTTCAGCAACTCATCCCCCAAACGCCCTATGAAAGACTCAGCATACGCATTCTCCCACGGAGATCCCGGCTCTATGTACAGCGTCCCCACCCCGGAAGCTTTCAGCCACCTCTTGAGCGCCGCCGCCACGAACTCGGGACCGTTGTCAGAGCGGATGTAGCGTGGCTCTTCTCGCTCCTCGAACAGACGCGCCAGGGTGGCGATCACGTCCGAGGCCGTGATGGAGCGCTCAACCTCGATGGCCAGACACTCCCTGGTGTACTCGTCTACTACGGGCATTATCTTCAGCCTCCGCCCGTTCTCGGTGCGATCCATGACGAAGTCGTAACTCCAGAGGTGGTCTTTGTGCTCGGCTCTGCGCCTGGCGCACCCATTCTCGCTGGCGCCCTCCACTATAAGCCGCCGTCTTTTCCGCTGTTTGTCGGGCACTTTCAGCCCCTCCTCCTTCCACAACCGATGCACCCGCTTCTTGTTCACCCGCCAGCCTTCCCGCCTCAAGAGTGCCCACACCCTACGATAACCATAGCGGGGGTTCTCCCGCGCAAGCCCGATCATCCGCTCGAGCAGAGCGCGGTCACGATCCGACTTGCAGCCCTGGTAGCGTTGGCTGGACCTGGGCTGAGCGATCACCCTGCACGCCCGACGCTCGGAGACCCCAAGGTGCCGACAAACGTGCTCGACGGCCGCCCTCCTCCGGGTCGGGCTCAGAAGTTTTTTCGGCTCACCTCCTTGAGGATGGAGATGTCCACAGCTTGATCGGCGACGATCTTCTTTAAGCGGGCGTTCTCGGACTCCAGCTCCTTCAAGCGCTTCATAGCGTCGGCTTTCATGCCGCCATACTGGTTGCGCCAGCGGTGGAAGGTCGCCTCGCTGACACCGAGTCTCCTTGAGACCGCGGGGACTGAGGCCCCCGCGGCCAGCTCGACGTCCGCTTCGCGCAGCTTGCGGACGATCTGCTCTGGAGTGTGTCTCTTCTTCATCGAGAGTCCTCCTTCTGCCCATCCCGGGCCTTCGGACTCTCATAGTAACTGGATCAGTTTTCGGGGAGCAGGTCACAATAAGCAAAGATAAGCAGTACAAGGCAGATGTAGACAACGCTCTAAAGTCAGGAACGCTCGACTCTCATATTGACCGAGCATTGTACAGAAAACGTCGAGTACCCAAGTAATCGAAGTACCAACGCTGCGCTAACTTGTTGTTAATCTTTCGGGTAGAGCCAGAAGGAGAACAGGCGTGTCATGCGCGGCATGATCACGTACGTCATCAGGGTGACCATGGTGAGCGTGAATACGAGCTTGCGGAGTACGGTTGGAAGCCCGCCGAGTACCGGTTGGGTGATCGCGAAGATGGCGGTAGCGAGTGGGAAGACGGCGAGCCAGGTAACGATTGCCATCTTGTAGCGCGGTGGCGACGGCTCGCCGGGGCGCGAGGGCAACGTGAACCACGTCTCCAGCCCGGTGAGGACCCGGACCTTCTCTTCCTCCAGTAGCAGGTCTCTGGACTTCCGGAGCCAGAGTCGGCGTTCCTGGGATTTCTCCCATCGCTTGAGGTTGCTTGCGTGATCGAACTTGAAGACGATCTGAAACTCGTTGTCGCCAGACTCGCTCGGCCGGATCACGTTGGACCCCAGATAGCCGGGAAACTCGGCTGCGGCGCCGAGGATTCCCGAAACCCACTCCTCGAACTCCTGCTCCCGACCCGGCTTTACGCGCCGCGAAGCCACCACCGTCACGGGCGGATCTTCACCGGAAGCTATATCCTTGTGTTCCAGAGAATCGCTCAAAAAGACCTGCCCCAGGTGGCTAATATCTTATCCACCCTATTAAAGACCAAGCATCCGATATCGACCACCCACCGGAAGGCCAAAAATTCCTTCGGCGTAAGATCAAGCAATTCAGCAATGACCCCGAGACGAAATCTTTTTCTCCAAACCCCTTGCGCGAAAGTGTAGCCTCTGCTACTAATGGTGTAAGTTGGGTGATTGGGGAGTCTGATAACTAGAAACGATCAAAACTTACCGAGTAAGGGGCCGCTTGTACCGGAGGAGCGGCGGCGGCGAATTTCGCTGCTCGTGCGGGGGACGGGGAGTGTGAAGGTCGCGTCGCTCGAGACGGAGTTCGGCATCTCTCCGATGACGGCGAGGCGGGATCTCTTGGCGCTGGAAGAGGAAGGTCTGATCCGTCGTACTCACGGTGGAGCCGTCCTTGCCGAACTCGCCGCGCACGAGGACTCTTTCTGGCACCGGCTGGAGCAACAGATAGCGGCCAAGGAACGTCTGGCGGAGGCCGCCGTTGGGCTTTTGGAGCCGGGGACTTCCTTGTTCCTGGACTGTTCGACCACGTCGTACTACGTGGCTCGTAGAATCCTAACGGATGGTCCCAGGCTAACGCTCCTGACCAACTCCGTACCGGTAATGGAGTTGTTCATGAAGAACGAGGCGCCCAGGATAGAGGTCGTGGGCATCGGCGGGCTCATGCGGAAGCTGACGCTGTCCTTCGTCGGCCCTCGGACTGTGGATGTAATCTCCGCGCACTCGGCAGATAGGACGTTCGTTAGCGTCAAGGGCGTTACCGCGGATGGAAACCTGACGGACCCGGATCTCCTGGAGGCCGAGGTAAAGCACGCCATGATCAAACACTCCGAGAACCCAGTCCTGCTCGTGGACGGCGGCAAGTTCGAGAAACGCGGGCTGCACACCATCGCGCACGTCTCGGAGTTCGCGCTCGCCATGACGGCCGACGCGCCGGAGGACCGTCTCCAAGCCATCACGCATGCGGGTGTCGAGGTGCGGCGTGTCTAACGAGGGCGCCAAAGTGTGGCTCATCCCGGATGGGTTCATCCCCGAAGAGAGCACCGGGTCGCAGGAGAGTCACGAGTCGATCTGTGTGCTGAATACCGCCGAAGAAGAGGCGCACCTCTCGATCTCGTTCTACTTCGAGGACCGGGAGCCGATCAGGGCCGCGAAAGTTACCGTCCCGCCGGAACGAACCCGGCACTTGAGGACGAACGTACCCGAGCAACTCGGTGGGACCGAGGTCCCGCGCGGCGTGCCATATGCTATTCGAGTCGAGTCCGACATACCCATTACCGTCCAGTGCTCGCGCATGGACACCACCCAGCCGGCGCTCTCGCTCATGACCGCTATCGCGTATCCGGTGGAGCGATGAACGCGAGTGCGGACTTCCTGGCTGTAGACCTCGGGGCGTCGAGCGGCCGCGCGTTCCTGGGAAGCTTCGATGGTGCAGGGATCTCCCTCAGCGAAGTCCACCGTTTTCCGAACGAGCCGGTGCAGGTGGTCGGTAGCCTGCACTGGGACGCGCTCAGGATAATGCACGAGGTAAAGCAGGGGCTCGCTAAAGCCGCTCGGGAGAGCCGAAACCTGGAGAGCATCGGGGTGGATACGTGGGGCGTGGACTTCGCGCTACTGGACAGTGATGGCGCTCTCGTATCGAACCCCTATCACTACCGCGACTCCCGCACGGAAGGCGTGATGGAGCGAGCCTTCGGCCGGGTCTCCAGAGAGGACATATACCGGACGACCGGCGTCCAGTTCCTGTCGTTCAACACCCTCTACCAGATCCTTGCGATGGAAGACTCGCCGTTACTCGAAGCCGCGGAGACCCTGTTAATGATTCCTGACCTCATCAGCTACTGGCTCACCGGAGAGAAGGCGTCCGAGTACACCGTCGCCACCACCACCCAGCTCTACGATCTGGACGCCGGGGGTTGGGCTTCGACGTTGATGCGCCGTATGAACATCCCCGAGCGCATCTTCCCGGAGATACTGCCGTCCGGTACGCAACTCGGCGCTCTGCTCCCCGAGATAGCCGATGAAACAGGAGCCGGACGCCTGCCGGTGACTGCGGCTGCGACGCACGATACGGCTTCCGCCGTCGTGGCGGTCCCGGCTGACGGACCGTTCGCTTACATCTCCAGCGGCACGTGGTCGCTGGTCGGGGTCGAAACTACCCGGCCCTTCGCCACGGAAGACGGGCTGCGTCGCAACTTCACCAACGAGGGCGGGTTCGGCGGGACGATTCGCCTGCTCAGGAACGTGATGGGGTTGTGGCTCTTGCAGGAGTCCCGGAGGACGTGGGCCAGGCAAGGCCGCGACTACTCTTACGAAGAGTTGGCGCATATGGCCGAGAGTGCGCCGCCCTTCGAGGCTCTGATAGATCCAGATCACAGCAGTTTCCTGGCTCCAGGAGATATGCCCGCGCGCATCCGCGAGTTCTGCGTGAAGACGGGACAGACCCCTGTTGAGGAACCGGGTGCGGTGGCGCGGTGCATCTTCGAGAGCCTGGCGCTCAAGTACCGGTGGGTCCTGGAGCGGGCCGAGGAAGTAAGCGGACAGCGCGCCGGGACGGTACACGTAGTGGGCGGCGGGGCGCAGAACGCGCTTCTGTGCAGGCTCACCGCCGGGGCCACGCGCCGCCCGGTAGTGGCGGGGCCGGTGGAGGCGACGGCTCTGGGGAATCTCATGGTGCAGGCGTTTGGGCGGGGCTACGTGAGTTCGCTAGAGGAGATACGGAGCGTCGTGCGCGCCTCCGTCGAGGTCCAGACCTACCTTCCGGAGGGCAGTGCGGACGCTTGGGACGAGGCTTTCGGGAGGTTCTCGGAGCTGGTCGATTCTCCCCTGGAAGGCGCTGTGGCGGAGTGAGTGAGATGGGAAAGGAGCCTGGTCGCGGCATGGAGCAACCTACGAACACCAGTGGTACGGCGGCGAGCACTGAGGCTACGCCCGTCTTCCAGCTCGAAGGCGTCACCAAGCGGTTCGGCGGTGTGGTCGCCGTGCGGGACGTGAGCTTCGATTTGCTGCCCGGCGAAGTGCACGCTCTGGTAGGAGAAAACGGCGCCGGGAAGAGCACGCTCATGAAAGTGGTAGATGGGCTCTACGCGCCGGATGAGGGTACGGTGGCGGTCGGTGGAGAGGTAGTCGAGTTCTCCTCGCCGCGCGACGCGGAGGCGGCGGGGATCGCCATGATCCCTCAGGAGTTGGACCTCTTCCCGGAACTTTCGGTGGCCGAGAACCTGTTCGTGGGCCGCAAGAGGCCGCGCACCCGCTGGGGCGGCCTCGACTGGGACTCCATGCGGGCAGAGGCGCGCGAGCGTCTCGCCGCGCTCGGCGTCGAGTTGAACGTCACCTCTGCGGTCAAGCATCTCTCCACAGCTAACCAGCAGATCGTCGCCATCGCGCGGGCTCTCGTGGGCGAGGCTAGGGCCGTCCTGATGGACGAGCCGACCTCGGCCCTGACGGACCGCGAAGCCCGGCAACTCTTCCGCATCATCTCGGACCTGACCTCTCACGGAGTCGGCGTCGTGTACATCTCGCACCGCTTAGAGGAGATCTTCCAGATATCCGACCGGATCACCGTGCTGCGGGACGGCCGCCACATCACCACCTCACCCGCCTCCGAACTCGACGCCGAAGAACTCGTGCGCCTCATGGTTGGCCGTCCCCTCAACGAGCTATTTACCCGCACCACGAGCACCCCCGGAGAGGTCGCTCTGGAGGTCCGGGGGCTTACTCGCGCCGGTGAGTTCAATGATGTGGACCTGGTCGTGAAGCGCGGTGAGATCGTTGGCCTGGCCGGGCTCGTCGGGGCCGGTCGCACCGAGCTTGCGCAGTCCATCTTCGGGATCCGGCGCCCCGAGTCCGGTGAGGTCCTCGTGGACGGGGAGGCGGTCAAGATACGGACGCCCCAGGCGGCCATGGAGCGGGGAATCTTCTACGTGCCGGAGGAGCGGCGCTCCCAGGGGTTGATCCTGCCGTTCTCCATAAAGAACAATATCACCCTGAGCATCCTGGACAGGATCTCCCGCCTCGGTTTCGTGCCGCACTCGGAGCGTCAGACGGCGGATAAGTTCGCCAAAGAACTCTCTATCCGGGGAGCGAAGATTACGGACCCCGTGGGCAGGCTCTCCGGCGGCAACCAGCAGAAGGTAGTCGTAGCCAAATCTCTGGCGCGCGAACCATCGATCCTGTTGCTCGACGAGCCGACTCGCGGCATAGACGTGGGGGCGAAGTCGGAGATCTACCGTCTCATAGACACTCTGGCGAAGGAGGGTAAGGCCATCTTGCTCATATCGTCCGAGTTGGAGGAAGTCCTCTCGATGTCCGACCGCATCGTGGTCATGCGCGAGGGTCACGTCAGCGGCGAGTTCGAGCGGGACGGGGCCACCCAGGAGAGGGTCATGACTGCGGCCACCGGAGGCAGAGAATGGGCCGCTCCCGGCGGTAACGGAAGAGAGGAGGCCGGTGATGAGTGAGGTTCAGGCTCCGACTCCGGTGGAACGTGCAGACGCGGACGGAACGTCGATCCGGCGTTTCCTTATACGCCCGGAGGCTCCCGCTCTGGCATTTCTCGCTGCCTTGTTAATAGTCTTCTCGGTGAGCAGCGATAAGTTCTTGAACGTCTCGAACCTGGAGTCGATCCTGACTTCTGTATCGGTACTCGGGATCATCGCGCTGGCGGTGAACCAGGTGATCCTGACGGGAGAGATAGACATCTCCACGGGCTCGATGCTGGGCCTCTGCGCGGTGGGTGCGGGCGCGGTGGCTACCAGCTTCGGAGGGCTGGCGCTACCGCTGCTGGCCGGTATCGCCGTGGGTGCTTTGGTCGGCGCTATCAACGGGCTGCTGGTTACGGTGGGGCGTATACCGTCCATCATCGTTACGCTCGGGATGCTCTACGCGTTGCGCGGTGTGATCCTGCTGGTCACGGGAGGGAGCTGGATCACCGGCATCCCCCCAGAGACCCGCGTCCTGGGGACCGGCTCTGTACTGGGAATTAGCTTCCCCATGATAATCCTCTTGATCCTCTTCCTGGTGATGGAACTGGTCAGCCGCCACTCGACCTGGGGCCGCAACGTATTCGCCGTCGGTGGCAACCGGCGCGCGGCCCGCTTCGCTGGACTGCCCATCGACCGCGTCCGCTTCTTGGCCTTCGTGCTGGTCGGTGTCTTCGTCGGCGTCGCCTCCGTCATCTACATGGGGCGCGCGGGCTCCGTACAGACCAACACCGGGACCGGTTTGGAGTTGCAGGTAGTCGCCGCCGTGGTCATAGGAGGGACGAGCATCTCGGGTGGGCGGGGATCTTCGCTGGCCGCGCTTACGGGAGCGGTGCTGATAGGTGTGATCCTCAACGGCCTGGTGCTGCTCGGGGTGCCGGGCATCTGGCAGCAGGCAGTCCTGGGAGCCCTGATCCTGCTCGCCGTCTCGACCGACATCCTGCGCCGCCGTCTACTTGGAGACAAGGCATGAGCGCGGCCACGGCGGTCTTCCGGCGTCTGAAGTTCTCGCGCGAAGTGGTGCTGCTCGGGGTGCTCATCGTCCTGATGATCGCGATGGGCCTGCTCTCCCCGCTATTCTTTACCGTGGGCAACCTACTCAACACTTCGCGGTACTTCGTCGAGGTCGGTCTGATGGCGCTCGGCATGACCCTCATTATCATCACCGGCGGCATAGACCTCTCGGTCGGGTCGAACCTGGGCCTCGTCTCTGTCGCGATTGGGTTCTCGTTCGCGGGCGGTTTGCCTCTGCCCTTGGCGATTCTCTTTGGCCTGGTGGTTGGCGTGGCGGCCGGGTTCTTTAACAGCGTCTTCATCACGTTCCTGGACCTTCACCCTCTGGTCGTGACGCTTGGGACTTTCGCGCTCTTTCAGGGCATGGCTTATGGACTGTCGAACGCCGAGGCGATCTCGAACTTCCCGGAGTGGTTCGCCTACTTCGGGCAGGCGTATGTGGGACCGATTCCGGGGCAGCTCTTCATCTTCGTGGTGGCGGTGGCGGTGGTTTGGATCATTCTTTCGCGCACCCGTTTCGGCCGCTACGTCTATGCCATCGGTAACAACGAGGAGGCTGCGCGGTTCTCGGGCGTGCCGGTCCGCAAGGTAAAGATCGCTCTGTACTCCGGCATAGGACTTCTGGTTGCCATAGCCTCCGTCATCTACACCTCGCGGGTCTCCACGGCGCGGGGTGATACCGGGCTCGGGCTGGAACTCGACGTGATCTCCGCCGTCGTCCTCGGCGGCGCGAGCATCTACGGCGGGTCCGGGACCATCGGCGGTACCGTGCTCGGCGTCATCATCATTGCCACATTGCGTAACGGCCTGTTGTTGGCAGGCGTCCCGAGCACCTGGCAACTCTTCGTGCTGGGCGTCTTGCTTCTCGTGGCCGTGTTCCTGAATGAGTTCTTCCGCCGAAGGGAGGAGTAAACCGTGTCTGAGAAAGGAGAGATGTAGTGGAGATAGCGTTGAGTAAAGGAGTGGAGGAGTGATCGGTAAGATGAATTCGAGGTTGATCTACGCGGCTCTGCTGGTAGCTCTGGCTGTGGTTCTCGCGTCCTGCGGGGTCGGCCAGAACCCGTCTCAGGGGAGTGGCGGCAAGTCGAAGGGGCCGACCAAGATCTGCATGATGCCCAAGCTGGTTGGTATCCCGTATTTCAACGCCTCCGAGAAGGGAGCGAAGGAAGCCGCGAAGCAGCTCGGCGTCCAACTCGTCTACGATGGACCCACCGAGGCCAAGGCTGCGCTTCAGTCCCAGCAGATCGAGCAGTGGACCCAGCAGCAGTGCAGCGCCATAACGGTCGCCGCCAACGACCCGAACGCTCTGGCCCCCGCGATGAAGAAGGCCAAGCAGGCCGGCATCGCGACCGGCGCGTGGGACGCCGACGTGGCGAAGGACGCCCGCGACGTCTTCATCAACCAGGCGACGTTCGAGAGCATCGGCTACAAGCTGGTGGACATCATGGCCGAGCAGACCGGCGGCAAGGGCAAGTTCATGGTCCTTACCGGGACGCTGACCGCCCCGAACCAAGTCGCCTGGCTCAAGGCGATGAAGGAACGCATGAAGGAGAAGTACCCGGACATGTCCATCGCCTCTGTCCAGCCGGGTGAGGAAGACCTTCAGAAAGGCATCGACCTGACCAAAAACTACCTCCAGGCCCATCCCGATACCGCCGGCGTCTTCGGCATCACCTCCGTGGCTCTGCCGGGAGCGGCTGAGGCCATCCAGCAGCAAGGTCTCACGGGCAAGGTAGCGGTTACCGGCCTGACCACCCCGAACGACATGAAAGACTACATGAAGGCGGGTGTCGTCAAGAAGTTCGTCCTGTGGAGTCCGATCGACCTCGGTTACCTGGCGGTGTATGTCGCCAACGCCCAGGTCAAGGGCGACATGCCGAAGTCGGGAACCTTCAAGGCGGGCCGCCTCGGGAAGGTCAAGGTGCTCTCGCCGCACGAAGTCCTGCTCGGGCCTCCGCTCGTGTTTACGAAAGACAATATCAACAAGTACGACTTCTAACGTAACCAGGAAAACGGGCGCCTCATTGACGGGGCGCCGGTTCTCCGCCGGAAAAGGGAGGATGGCATTGGAGAGCGGGATGAACGTGAGCCGGATAGAAGAACATCTGCGTTCCCAGAGGATAGAGACGCCCTCCTGGGGCTACGGCAACTCCGGCACGCGCTTCAAGGTATTCCCGCAACCCGGAGTCCCGCGCGACCCGTTCGAGAAGCTCGAAGACGCCGCCCAGGTACACGCCCGCACCGGCGTCTGTCCCTCGGTCGCCATCCATATCCCCTGGGATAAGGTGGATGACTACGGAGAACTCAACGATTACGCTGACTCTCTCGGACTAAAGATAGGAGCGGTTAACCCCAACCTCTTCCAGGAAGAGGAGTACAAACTTGGCAGCGTATGCAACCCGGATTCCGGAATCCGACGGAAAGCTACGGATCATCTGCTGGAGTGCGTCGAAGCCGCCGCGGAGGTAGGCTCGAACGTGCTCTCTCTGTGGTTCGCCGACGGGACTAACTACCCCGGTCAGGACTCCTTTATCGAGCGCCGGCGCCGGATGCACGAGTGTCTCTCCGAGGTGTACTCGTTCATGCCGGACGAAATGCGAATGTTCCTGGAGTACAAGTTCTACGAGCCGGCCTTCTACCACACCGACCTCTCCGACTGGGGGACCGCGCTCACCATGTGCCGAAAGCTCGGGGAGCGGGCCGAGGTGTTGGTAGACCTCGGACACCACGCCCAGGGAGTCAACGTCGAGCACATCGTCGCGTTGCTGCTGGATGAAGGGAAGCTCGGCGGATTCCACTTCAACGGCCGCAAGTATGGCGATGATGATCTCATTGTCGGCTCCACGAACCCGTTCGAGCTGTTCTTGATCTACGTCGAGCTGCGCGCGGCTGAGGAAGACCCGACCACTCGCATCGAGTACATGATCGATCAGGCGCACAACATAGAGCCGAAGATAGAAGCCATGATCCTCTCCGTAATGAACCTCCAGGAAGCCTACGCCAAAGCCCTGCTCGTGGACCTGGCAGCCCTGGAGGAAGCGCGGTACGCCGGAGACGTCCTGGCGGCGCACCGCATCTTCCTGGATGCTTACGCTACCGACGTGCGTCCCATGTGCGCCAGAGTCAGAGAAGACCTCGGCGCGTCGGCGGACCCGATAGCGGATTTCAGTAGTAGCGGATATCTGGATACGGTCGTGGAGAAGCGCAAGGAAGGCGCGCAGGCGGGTTGGAACTAGCGACCGGATTTTAGAAAGGACTGATTGCTGATGGATACGAAACTGGTGGGAGCAACCGAGAACTTATGGAGCCAAGAGAAGGCGGCTGGCCTCTCTCCGCTACAGACGCTGGCGTATAGCTCGAACCTCCTCGGGAGCGACCGATCCGTCGCCAACTACGGCGGGGGCAACACCTCAGTGAAGGCGAGGGAGCGCGATCACACGGGCAGGGAGATCGACGTCCTGTGGGTCAAGGGCTCGGGGAGCGATCTGGCGACAATAACCCCGGACAGGTTCACCGGCCTGCGGCTCGCGGAGATACTGCCGCTGATGGAGCGCGAGGAGATGAGCGACGAGGAGATGGTCGAATACCTCTCCCGCTGCCAGCTCGCCCCGAACATGCCCCGTTCCTCCATCGAGACGCTGCTCCACGCCTTTGTCCCGTATCCGCACGTGGACCACACCCACCCGGACTCTATCAACATGATCTGCTGCGCCCGGAACGGTGAGAACCTCGCCCGCGAGTGCTTCGGGGAAGAGGCGATCTGGATACCTTACATCCGTCCCGGCTTCACCCTTTCCAAACAGGTAGGCGTAGCCGTCAGAAACAACCCGGACGCCCGTTTCATCCTGCTCGCCAAGCACGGGCTCGTGACCTGGGGCGAGTCCGGCGAGGAGTCCTACACCCGCACGATAGAGGCCGTGAACCGCGCCGCGGAGTTCGTGGCGGAACGCGCCGCCACGGAACCTTTCGGAGGACCGCGGCTGTCCACTACGCCGGGCGAGCGTGAGAGCCTGCTTGCAGCGGCGCTTCCGGTATTGCGGGGAGCCGTATCCACCGAGACCTCCAAGATCCTCCAGGCAGACACTTCGGAGGACGTGCTGGAGTTCGTATGCGGCGCGGACTCCGCCGAACTCTCTCAGGTAGGCGCGGCTTGCCCGGACCATCTGGTACACACTAAGGTGAAACCGCTGTGGATCGAGTTCGACCCCGAGAGCGAGGGAGCCGCCGAGCTCAAAGAGAAGCTCCGCGAAGGCGCCCGGCGCTATCGCGAGGATTACGCGGCGTATTTTTCACGCAACGGCATCGGGGACGAGGAGATGTTCGACCCGAACCCGCGCGTCGTCCTGATCTCCGGCCTCGGTCTCGTCTCCGTCGGCAAGGACCTGAAAGCAGCCTCCCTCTCCCGCGACCTCTACCACCGCGCAATCGCCGTGATGCGCGGAGCCTCGACCATAGACACGTTCGTCTCCCTGACCGAGGAAGAGTCCTACGCCGTCGAGTACTGGCCGCTCGAACTCTACAAGCTTACCCTCGCTCCGCCGCCCAGCGAACTGGCCGGAAAGGTGGCCTTCGTGACCGGCGGAGCGGGCGGTATCGGGGGGGCGATCTCCCGCATTTTCGCCTCCGCCGGAGCGTACGTGGCCGTCGCCGACCTCGACGCCTCCGGAGCGGAGCAGATCGCCTCCGATCTCGATGACGCGGGCCTCGCGGTCCAGACGGACGTAACGGACGAAGACGCGGTAGCCAGTGCGTTCCGGCAGACCGTCCTGCGCTACGGCGGCGTGGACGTGGTGGTCTCGAACGCCGGGCTCGCCTCTAGCGCTTCCGTCGAAGAGACCTCGGTCGCGGAATGGGACAAGAACCACGCCGTGCTCGCCAAGGGATATTTCTTGGTCGCCAGAGAAGCATTCGGGATGCTCAAGGAGCAGGGGGTGGGGGGCAACGTAATCTTCGTGGCTTCGAAGAACGCCCTGGCGGCGGGGAAGAATGCCTCGGCCTACTCATCGGCAAAGGCGGCCGAGTTGCACCTGGCGCGGTGTCTGGCGGAGGAGGGTGGGGCTCACGGGATACGGGTGAACTCTGTAAACCCGGACGCGGTGTTGCAGGGGTCCAGGATCTGGGACTCCTCCTGGCGAGCGGAGCGCGCCCAGACATACGGCATAGAGCCCGACGAACTCGAAGAACACTACCGCCAGCGCAACACGCTCAAGCGGAATGTATATCCCGAAGACATCGCGGAGGCCGCGCTCTTCCTGGCCTCGGAGGCGCGTTCGGCGAAGAGCACCGGCAACATCTTGAACGTGGACGGCGGGGTCAAGGACTCATATCCCCGCTAATAGAAAGGAAGTCCGACTTGAACTATCCGGAGTTGAGAGAGGAAATATGCGCGGTGAGCCGCCGGATGAGCGAGTCCGGTCTGGTCATGGGGACCGCCGGAAACGTTAGCGCCCGCACCCCCGACGGCGGCGTGCTCGTCAGCCCGAGCGGCCTGGATTACATGCTCATGGAGCCCGAAGACGTGGTGCTCGTAAACCTCGAAGCGGAGGTCCTGGAAGGCTCCTTCGTTCCATCGGTCGAGACGCCGATGCACACCGGCATCTACCGCCTGAGGCCGGAGGTCTCCGGCATCGTGCATACTCATGCCCGCTACTCGACCACCCTGGCCTGCCTGGGATGGGAGATTCCGCCGGTCCACTACATGCTCGCCGTCATATCGGACGACGCCCGCGTGCCGCTCGCCCGGTACGCAACCTACGGCACCGAGGAGCTTGCGCGGAACGCCGGAGAGGCCCTGGGGGAGTCTCATGGGGCGTGCCTGCTCAGTAATCACGGGACCATCGCCGTGGGGGCATCTCTCAAAGAGGCGTACTCCCGGACCGAGGTGCTCGAAGAGATGGCCGAACTCTATTACCGCGCCCGTACCGCCGGAGACCCCGTGCTCCTTAGCCCGGATCAAATATCTGAGGTCGCAGCCAAGATCCACGACTATGGACAGTCCAAACCAATGCCTGGCAGCGCCAAATAGGTGTAGATCTCGTAGCCATCACCCAACCATAACCCCCCGTCGTCTCCGCGCTCGACCAGAACACCGCCGGAAACTTTCCCTTTTCTCCCCGGTGGGGGATAATGAACTCACGTTTTGCAGTAGAATACACATACGCATATATATGAGTCGCGCATTTACGATGGCAGCGCAAGAGAAAGGGGTCTGGTTTGACGGAGAATTCGGAAAGCATGGACGGTAAGAGCACGGCGACTGAAGGTAACGATTCTCTATCGGTGACGGACAACCGCACGGGCAAGAGCTACGACATCGAGATAAAAGACGGAACCGTGCGGGCGATGGACCTGCGTCAGATCAAGGAAAATGACGAAGACTTCGGGTTGATGACCTATGATCCCGGCTTCACCAATACGGCGAGTTGCCGGAGCGCCGTTACTTACATCGACGGAGAGAAAGGTATCCTGGAGCACCGGGGTATCCCCATCGAGCAGCTCTGTGAGCAGTCCTCGTTCCTGGAGGTGGCGTACCTCCTCATCAATGGTGTGCTGCCCACCGGGGATCAGCTTTCGGAGTGGACGCATGAGATCACCCACCACACATACGTCCACGAGAACATCAAAGACTTCATGAACGGGTTCCGCCACGACGCCAACCCGATGGGTATGTTGCTCGCCTCCGTCGGCGCGCTCTCGACCTTCTACCCCGAGGCCGCCGACATAGACGACGAGTGGCAGCGGCACGTAACGGCGGTTCGTCTCATCGCCAAGGTGCCGACCCTCGCCGCCTTCGCCTACCGGCACTCGCTCGGACTTCCCTACGTCTACCCGGACAACGATCTGAGCTACACCGGCAACTTCCTCTCCATGCTCTTCAAGATGGCCGAGCCGAAGTACGAGCCGGACCCGCGCCTGGAGAAGGCGCTCGACGTGCTCTTCATCCTGCACGCCGACCACGAGCAGAACTGCTCCGCCGCCGCCGTCCGGGTCGTCGGGTCTTCCCGCGTGGACCCGTACTCCGCTGTTGCCGCCGGGGTTGCAGGGCTCTATGGGCCGCTTCACGGTGGGGCCAACGTCGCCGTCCTCAGGATGCTCAACCGAATCGGCTCTACCGACAACGTCCCCGCCTTCCTCGAAGGGGTAAAGGAGGGTGACGAGCGTCTCATGGGCTTCGGGCATCGGGTATACAAAAACTACGACCCTCGGGCCAGGATCATCCGCAAGCACGTCGACGAGGTGCTGGAGGCGACGGGAAGGCCTAGCCCTCTGCTTCAGATCGCCATCGAGCTTGAGAAGCGCGCGCTCGACGATGAATATTTCACGAGCCGCAAGCTCTACCCGAACGTGGACTTCTACTCCGGGCTAATCTACGAGGCGCTAAATATCCCAACCGACGCCTTCACCGTCATGTTCGCCATCGGCAGGACGCCGGGTTGGGTTGCCCAGTGGATGGAGATGATGGAGGATCCCGAGCTCAAGATCGCGCGCCCGCGTCAGATCTACACCGGCGCCCGCGAAGCGGACTATGTCCCAATGGACAAGCGGTAGAACAACCTTAGCAATTAGCCGCCAGCGAAACGGGCTGGCGGCTGACCTTTTTACGGATTCCCCGTAGCGTCCAATACGGCGTCGTATATTTTCTTCTGACGTTCGAGCGCCTCGACGTAGATTTCATGGCGTTCGGGGTCCGGTTCGAACGTTTCCCCGAGCGGAGTTTCGGCGTCTTCTATACTCATTTCACCGAGAGCCTCCAGCGCAAGAAGGGCGGCTCCCCGGCTAGACGCTTCCTTTACGCCCGAGAGGGTAATTGGTTTGCCGAGCGCATCGGACATGATCCTGGTCCACTCCCTCGAACCTCGTAGCCCGCCGCCGCTCGCGATGATTTCCTTCTCTCCAGGCGAAGCCTTCTCCAGCATCCCGGCGATAATGGCGAACCTCAGCGCCACTGACTCCATCGCGGCCCGGAGGATCTCTATTGGCGCGCTCGTCATCGAGAGGCCAACTATAGTGCCGTTCGCCCGGTCAGCCCATCCCGGACCGCGTTCTCCCGCCAGCAGCGGTAAGAACGTGAGTCCGTGAGAGTCCGGCTCTAATTGGGACAATAGCTTTTCGGTCTCCTCGGGTTCTGGAAGTTGCAGCGTATTTCGGAGCCACTCGACAAGGTTTCCCCCGTTTGACATGGCCCCGCCCATGACGATCCGTTCGGCGTCCGCCCTGTAGCACCAGGGACCGGCCGGGATCTCGACTTCATCCACCTTCCACAAGACCCGCAGCGCGGCGCTGGTGCCAACCATGAGCGCGAGGCGATCATTGCTCACGCATCCGCTGCCCACGTTCGAACATGCTCCGTCCCCGACCGCCGGGAACCAGGGAACATCCCGCAGTACCGGCCAGCGCTCCGCCCACTCTCCACCCAATCCCCGAGTGGGCTCATCCGAGATAGGAGAGAGGTGCTTTTCCTCGATGGGCAGCGTTTTCAGCAACTCATCGTCCCAGCGCTGCTTGGCCTGATCGAACAGGCCGGTCGCCGAGGCCATCGAAGTGCCGACGGCTACTGAATCGGGGCCAAAGAACTGTCCGTAGATGTACTCTCCGGGTGAGACCCAGCGCTCTGTCCGCCCGAAGTCCCGCGGAGCGGTGTTACTGAGCCAGAGTAGCTTGGCGGGGAGATAGCTGGAGTGGAGTACGCACCCCGTGCGCCGGTGAACCGCGGCGCCGTCCAGCTTTTCTCGCAACTCCCGCGCGGCGTCGGCGGCCCGGCGGTCAGCCCAGGTTATTATCGGGGTCGTAGGCTGGTTTTCGCCGTCGAGCCCGAGTACCGCGTGCCAGAAAGTGCTCATCGAGACCCCGGAGATACGGGCTTCCTCCGCCTGGGAGAGCGCGCCGTCTATGGCCTGGGCCGTGAGGTCCAGAAGCTCGCCGGCATCCTTCGTGGCTCCTCCGTCCGCTGTGTAGCGGAGTTCGTAATCGAGCTTGATCTCCGTGCCGTCCACGTAGCTTCCCGAAGCGTCGTAGAGCGAAGCCCGAACCGAAGAAGAGCCCACATCAACGGCCAGAACATTCGACGCTACCTCTGTAGTCTTCATCTATCTCTCCCCGAAGCGACTCTTTCCGCCAGTAGTTTAGCAACCCGGTGCGAGTATTCGGGTTGAGACCCAGCATCCATGTTTATTATCCGATACTGTGCGGGTACGCACATCCCGATTCTGCAACCGTTTCAAGGAGGAGTTGCGTTGGCTAGTGAAGATAGGCTCAGGGAACTCGAAGACAAGTACGAAGGCTTCAAAGTCTATGACAACCGGGGCGAAAAGATCGGTAAAGTAGACGACCTGTTTATAGACGAAAATGACCGCGAGGAGTACGTAGGCGTAAAGATGGGCTTACTGGGGATGAAGTCGACTTTGATCCCCATGGACATAGTCCGGGTTAACGAGTCGGACAAGACTATAGAGGTCTCGGAATCGAAAGATAGCGTAAAAGACGCCCCGAGCTTCGACGACGACGAGGAGATAACACCCGAGTACGAGGATCGTATCCGTAGCCACTTTGGGCTTGAGAGTCTCGGCGGTGAAAGCTCCTATGGAGCCTACTCCGGCGCGTCGGACACCGAGGGTCGTGAACGCGAAGATAGAGAGTCCGCGAGCAGTGAATCCGTGGGCCAGGATGACCGTACACAGGGCGATGATGATCGCGTGGATACCCAGTACGGAGAGCGCTCGGACTCCCCCGAGGGTTCACGGGGCAACCTTGACGAAGACTATGCGCGCGAGAGCGGTTCGCGCTCGTCGGATGAGGGACGCGGCGAAGGTGAACATTATCCAGACTTCCAAGAGTACCAGGAGTCACGCGGACGGAGCGGCGAGAGCAGTTCCTCGCGAGACGAGGGAGCCTCCGAACGCGATTCTGGGCAGTCTGGCGGCGAGTCGCTTTTTGGCGATCGGGAGAGCGACCGGGAGACTCGTGAAATGCCTACCAGCCGCAGGACCGAGGAGACCGAGACTTACGAGGAAGGCGGACGTCCCAAGGTGCGCCGCCGCGTAATCCGCGAGGAGATCATCGAAGAGGACCCGGATAGCCGGTAGACGTTAGGCGGGAGTCTGGTCCTCGGCGGACCCGTATCGAGCGGGTCCGCTTTTTCCTGAGAAAGCTACGCGGGCCAGAGACCATTTGGTAAATGATCTCCGATGGAACGCTTTATCTGGTAGGCCCACGCGAGGACGAACTCGCCGTTGGTCTCGACGGTTATCAGCACCCGTTCGTACAGGCCGCGCTCTCCCGGCACGAAGCCTTCTAGTTCGTCGAGCGCGGGAAGCCGGGTTGCCGGGTCGTCGAACGTCATTAGCTCACCCTGGATCACATCCCACTCCGCGGCGGAAGCTACCGGATAATAGACAGCGCCATCCTGTTTCTCCGCATCCCTGAGGTAATCCGTGGTGCCGATGGCGTAAACGTCGCTCTCCGGTATCTGTAGACCTGGAAATCCATACGGTAGATGGTAGAGACGTCCCCGAGCCGTAGCTGCCTTTGCCTCCAAAACGCCCCGGCAGAGGCGGTCATGGTTGCTTTGCCCCCGCTTCAGCGTGCCGTAGACGAAGACTTTCAGAAGCAAACTAGATCTCTCCGGCGAGTTGTTCGAGGTCTTTCACTCGAAGGTCTGGTTCGATGTCCCAGGGGTCGAAGACGGAGTCCGCACGACGCTGCACCCAGGCCGCCTTCATGCCGGCGGGCTTCGCCCCGATCACGTCGAACGGATTGCTCGATACCAGCCAGACTTTCTCTACCGGGCGCCCAAACCTCCGCGCGAGATACTTATAGACTTCGGGGTCCGGCTTGAAGGTCTTCAGGTCGTCCACGCTCACCACGTCTTCCAGATACGGCACAGGACGCCCGCGCGCTCCAACAAGGTCCTCGCCGTTGCCTCCACGCCGTTCGAGAAAGCAGCGAGTCCGTGTCCTGCTTCCCGCATCCTTCTGATCCCAGAAATGACGTCGGGGAAAGGTCTCAGGTCCTGATACTCGCCGATGAGCCTCTCTTGATCCTGCCCGGACAACTCGACGTCGAGAACCTGGGCGGTGTAGAGGAGAGACCGGCGCGTGCGGGAGCCGAAGTCTTCGTATCGCCGCATCAAACCGCGCCGGAACGTGTACTCTATCTGCTTGTCCCGCCACAACTCGCTGAAGCGGTCCGCCTTCTCGCCCACGAGCGGCTTTAGATGCTCGTTCATCTCCAGCGGATCGACTAGAGTGCCGTATATATCGAAACCAATCGCCTCCGCCATGCGCTACCTCCCTGATGAATCATTTGCTGAACCAGCCGGCGCCGCTTCCCTAAAGGCCGACTAGAGCAGCATATTCGACCTTTATGCAGCGGTCCATTACGACCGTCAGCCCGTGTTCCGAGGCGTGGGCGGCGGCTTCCTCGTTCATGACGCCGGACTGCATCCAGATAGCCTTCGCGCCCGCGGCGACCGCGTCCCGGACGACCAGAGGCACTTTCTCGCTGCTCCGAAAAACATCCACGATATCCACGGGCTCGGGTATCTCCTCTACCGAAGAGTATGGCTCCTCTCCCAGCACCGGACCTTCGAGGTACGGGTTGACGGGGAAGATCCTGAACCCGAAGTGTTGTAGGGCCTGGGCGATGGCGTGACTCGTGCGGTAGGGCTTGTCCGATAGCCCAACCACCGCGATGTTGCGCGACGTGCGTAGCAGTTCCCGGACTTGTTCTTTGCTGGGATTCTGGTGCAAGGCGGTCTCCTGAACATTCTCTTAACCGTCAGGCAGATATTATCCGATGTCTCCACCAACCGGAGATAGGGCCTGATCCTTTCCTTTTGCTTCGATCATCACGCCCGCGTCCCACCCGTCGAGTGCTTGCGTGAAGGCGGTCGCGGAAGACTACCAAAGCGGCGCTGTCGAAAGCGCCCCGACCAGTAAGACCGGGGCGCTTGTGTTGACGGGTCCCGCTAGATGATGCTTAGGAAGCGTCCTCCAGGAGGAACGTGACTGCCATATTCACCTTGTAGCCAGTGATGTTGCCGTTTTCGATCATGACGTTCATGTCCTTGACCCAGGCGCCTTCGACACCACGCAGCGACGATGTCGCCCGGCTGACACCTTCCTTAATGGCATCCTCGAAGCTACTCTGGGACGTGGCGCTGATCTCCGTTACGCGAGCTACAGACATGAATGCTCCTTTCGTTCCGTTTCCACCTATCCACGGATTACCCGGTGCGAGAAAAAACAAACCGCGAGGTCCGGCGCGAAGCGACTAGAGTTTCGCGGCCATCACCGGGGCCGAGGTGGGAGCTTCGGAGCCTCCCGCGGGCTCGATGGTTATGGCTACCTTGTCGGCGCCTTCGAGCGACTGGGTAACCGGCGTCGAGACGAGCTGGCCGCCAGGCTTGACGAGGCCGCCGGACTGGGGAGTGTCGTCTTTTATGACCCAGATCTGAAGGGTCTTCTCTTTCCCGACAGGTGGCAGGTTGCGCGCGATCAGCACCGCCCGCTGGCCTTTGACCTTCACTAGCTCTACGTCGGCGTCTCTCGTCGCCACGGATCCCCGCAACACTATATTGTTGCTTTGGGCGGTTGGCGCCTTCTCGATCTGAGACTGGAGGTCCTGGATCTCACCTCGCTGCACCACGTTCAAGGAGATCAGACCGATTACAGCGAGAGCGGCCGCGCCCAGGGCGAGCCTTTGAAAGCTGAAGTATCCGGTCAAGCGGGTGAAGAGCGACGTTCGCGCTTCGCGGCGCGACTCGGCGCGTGAGACGCGAGCCTCACCCTCCACGACGGACATCAGGCCACGCCGTAGCTTTGGCGACGGTTCTTGTTCCAGGGTAGAGAGCGCCAGCAGGCTCGCGAGCGAGCTAAGCTGGTCGATCTCGGCCTGCCGCTCTGGGTTGCGGGCGAGGTACTCCTCGAACTCCCGGCGTTCTTCTTCGGCCAGGGCCTTTAAGGCGTAGGCTTCTTTAAGCTCGTCGAAGCGCTCGTGTCCCATCTCGCTCATCCCGGTATCGCCAGATCTCGGGAAGCAAAGTAGTCTTTGATCTTCTTCAGCCCGAGCCGCATACGTCCCTTTACCGTGCCGAGCGGCAGATCCAGAAGATCCGATATCTCCATGTGCGTGTAGCCGGAGAAGTACGCCAGCTCAAGGATTTTTAGTTGCTCGGGCGGCAGCGTCTTTAGTGCTTCGCGTACCTGGTCTCTCTGGGTATTGCGCCAGGTCTCGGCGAAAGCCTCGCTCGGCTGCGACATCGTCGCCGAAGCCTGGACCTTGTCCTGTGTCCTGCGGCGGCTTGCGCTGGATCTCAGAAGGTCTATGCCCCGATTGTGGACTATAGAGAGTATCCAGGTCCTCACGCTCCCGCGCTCTACCCGGTAGCTGGCCGCCGAGCGCCATATTTTCAGAAAGACTTCTTGCACGAGGTCCTCCGCCGTCTGCCGCTCACCCATCATCCTGTACGCCAGAGAGAACGCCGCCCGGCTGTGACGATCGTATATCCCGGCGAATGCTTTGGAATCACCGGTTTCAGCCAGAGCGATCAAATCCTCGTCCGCGAGAAGCAGGTAGTTTTGATTTCCGTTCGCCACAACCACATTCTACGGTATCCGCCACTCAGTAGATCATCCGGCCTCCGCGTGGATGGAACTGTACATCCCAGAGAGCGAATTTGCGGCAAAGTAACGATGTTGAAAAAATATTTAGTTTTAGGTATATACATTACAAAACTATTAAAGTACCGTTACTAAGCTGGAATGAGCCGAAATATGTACTTCGGTGGCCCCAGATATTTGCGCCGGTAAACAAATCGGTGCGGAAAGGTGTGATCTAGCAGAGATTAGCCCCCGTAGTGTGTGTAGAAAGCAATCGACAGATAGGACTCTGTGTCCAGAAAGAGAGGAGAATGTCGATGAGTGAAGTAGAGAGCCACATTGGCTCGGTCGGGATAGATCGCGAGTATTCGCGGCGAAACTTCCTGAAGACCGCCGGGTGGGCCACGGCCGCGATTTCGGCGGCGGGCATTACCGGTTTTGGCGTGGCGGAGCGCTACGCGAACGCGGCGGACCAGCCTTACAAGAGCTATGAGGGCCTTGGCGACGTGGCAATTCTGTCGTTCGCCTACCTGTTGGAGCAGCTAGAGGGCATCTTCTACCAGACGGGCGCCGACGCTGGCATCTTCGGCGGAAACGACCTGACGCAGATAGCGGCCATCCGTGACCACGAGATCGCCCACGCTGAAGCTTTGGCGGCGGTCATTCAGGGAGAGGGCGCGGAGGTTCCGGCGACCCCAGAGTTCACCTATCCTGATGGAGTGTTCGCCGATCCGGTGGCATTCCTGAAGGTTGCTGCGACGTTCGAGCCAGTGGGCGTTGGCGCGTACCAGGGCGCGGCTCCGGCACTTCAGAACAAGGATTACCTCGCATCGGCACTCTCTATACACAACGCGGAGGGTATGCACGTCGTTGCGATCAACATCCTCTCGGGTGTCGTTCCGCCGAACAACACGGCTTTCGGGGAAGCTCTGCCTATCCAGAAGGTCAAAGCGGCTGTGGCTCCATTCGGGATCACGGGTTAAGGGAGGATATAGCTAAACATGGATAAGCAAACGATTAACGTGCCGAGCGTAGAAGGTTTCGCTCAGCCCCAGACGCGGAGGGACTTCTTCAAGGCCCTTGCAGCAGCGGGCGCGGGCGTGGCCCTCGGCTCGACCGCACTTACGCGGAAAGCCAATGCCCAGAGCGGCAATGGCGATGTGGACATCGCTAACTTCGCTCTCACGCTAGAGTACCTGGAGGCCGAGTTCTACAACAAGGCGCTCGACGCTGGCGTACTCTCCGGCGATGCTCTGGCAGTAGTTCAGGCCACCGCTGACCACGAGAACCAGCACGTGGATGCCATAACGAGCCTTCTTGAAGGCGCGGGGGCCAAGCCGGTCGCCAAGCCCGAGTTCACTTTCCCGGCAGACGCCTTCTCCAGCCAGGAGTCGATACTTGGACTGGCTGCGACCTTCGAGCCCGTCGGCGTGGGCGCCTATCTGGGCGCGGGCCCGATGATCCAGAGCCAGGACATCCTCGCCGCCGCCGGCAGCATCGCTGTAATCGAAGGTGAGCACGTCGTGGCCTTCAACAACCTTATCGGTGTAGTTCCGCCGGCCAACATGGCCTTCCCTGAGGCTCTCACTCAGGATGAGGTTTTGGCCGCCGTCGCCCCCTTCATGGGAATGGGCGGAATGATGGACACTGGTGGTCCCGCTCTTCGTAGCGGAAGCACCTTCCGGGCCGTATAACAGGCCGAGTTGAACAAACTCAGGCTATGCTGGAGCAGGACGCTTGCCGTCCTGCTCCTCTTTTTGTTCATCTTTGTCGTACCCGCGTGTGGTGGGGCTTCGGGTTCCGCGGTAGACAAGAATGAGGCGCAGCCGAAAAAACAGGATGTAGCCGCGACGAACTCGTCTTCTCAGGAGACCACCAGCAAGGAAAAGACAGTCAAGGCCGACTCCGTGGGGAAGACCTCCAATGAAGATACTACCCAAGAAAAGACGCAGGCTACGCGGAAGCCGGTACAGGGTAACGGGAAGCCGAAGGCTGCACCGAAGTACCGGGATTTCTACTCCAAGGGGGATCCGAAGACCCCGAAGAACCTGGTGCCAGAGAACTCTACGGCTGGCGCAATACCGCCGGTCCAGCCGTTTAACTTTGGACGGGACCCCGGCGGCCCCGACGACAAGACTCTCTACTTGAGCATTCCCAAAATAGGGCTTGCGGACGTGCCGGTTTACAACTCCACTTCCGAGGAAGACCTCACCAAGTCCACCGTGCACGTCCCGGCCACGGGGTTTCCCTGGCAAAAGGGGGCAAACACGTTCATTGCGGGACATCGTCTGGGCTACGTGAATACTGGGTCTTACCATATCTTCTTTGGCTTGGATCAGGTGACCGAGGGAGATCAGATCGTTATCAAGAACTCCGTGGGCAAGGAGTTCGTCTACAAGGTCTTTAAGCAGACTGTCGTGAAACCGAGCAACGTAGACATCATGAACCCGGTCGATGGAGAATCGATCATCTCGCTTCAGACTTGCACCCTGCCGGACTATACTGAACGTCTTATCGTCCAGGGAGAACTGGTCGACCAGAGCGCCTGATGGCAAGTTCTCCATGCTAAGATCTTCAAGAGCGGCTTAGAATTATGAGCTACTTTCGATAGTCCAGTTGATCGAAGGGTGAATTTGCAGCTAAGTGTCCTGTCGAGCGGCAGCTCGGGCAATGCGACGTATATAGAGTCGGGAGCTGGCGGCGTACTTATCGACGCGGGCCTCTCCTGCCGCCGCATCAAGGGCCTTTTGACGAGGATCGGGCGCGGCCTGGACGACGTTGGAGCCGTCCTCCTGACGCACGGGCACTCGGACCACACTTCTGGGGTGAAGTCTCTAGTCCGGGATTGCGGCGTCGAGGTCTTCGCGGCTCCCGGCGTCGGCGAGCGGCTGGGCGCGACGACTATCCAGCCTGGAGATGCTTTTGAGGTTCGTGGCCTCGAAGTGGTTTTCTTCCAGGTGCCGCACGACTCGGAGACCTACGGGATCTATTTCTCCGACGGTACGCGCACAGGAGTCCTCGCCACGGATCTGGGCGAGATAACGCCCGAGGTATTGCGTTGGATGCGCGGGGCGGAAGCGCTGGTGCTCGAATCCAACCACGACACGGATTGGTTGCGCCGGGGTCCGTACTCGGCGGACCTGAAGCGCCGCGTGGCCTCGGCGAACGGACACCTCTCCAACCATCAGGCGGCGGACGCTGCGCTGTCTCTCGCTCCTTATGGACTCAAAGACCTCGTCCTTGCTCATCTTTCGAAGACCAATAATTCTCCGGCGCGGGCGTGCGGCACGGTGAGTAAAGCGCTCAGAGAAGCCGGGCATGACGGCGTAAGAGTCCGGGCGGCCATCGCCGGACACCCGACACCCTGGATCGAAGTCGGCGCCTCTCTGGAGGGAACCGAGTACACCTACCGCTACGGGGAGAGCCGGGCGCAACAACTCTTCGAGGTGGAGTAGGCGGGCTGTGATCCGTCGCGCCACCATCGTCGCCGTCGGAAAGGTCAAAGGCTGGGCCGCCGATGGTTGCGAAGACTACTTGAACCGGCTCGGGCGGTACTTCACGGTTCAGGTTATCGAGGTGCCGGAGGAGGACATGAACCGCCGGTCCCCGGAAGAAGTCCTCGCAGCCGAATCGGAGAGAATCCTGAAAAGAATCTCCGGCGGCGCCTACGTGATCGCCCTGGACCGTGAAAGCGGTGAGCAACTGTCGTCGGAGAAGCTCGCCTCCAGACTCGAAGCTCTGGGCGGCTCCGGGCGCAGTCATGTGATATTCCTGGTCGGCGGTCCCCTGGGACTCTCCAAAGAGGTCCTCGACCGCGCGGACGCGCGGATCTCATTTGGACCCGTGACGCTTCCGCACGCCCTGGCACGGGTGGTGTTCCTTGAACAACTCTACCGGTCCGTGAAGATAGGGCGGGGCGAGAAGTACCACTGGTGAACTCGCCGGCGAGGTCGAAAACGGAAAGCTGCTTGCCGACTGCTAATATTACATATATGCGCGTGCAGATAGACAGGTTCGAGGACAACGGTTGGGCGGTGCTGTTGCTCTACCCGGACGGCAAACGCAGCTTCGACGCGCCGCGCGAAGTCTTGCCGGATGACGCTTCGCCCGGCGACGTATTCGAGATGCGTTTCGAGCATGACCGGGAAGAGAGCGAGCGCCTCGACCAGGAGAACCAGCGGCTGATGGAAGAGCTTCTCGGGAAGGACAAAGAATGAGTTTCGAGGAGCGGATCGCCGGAGCCGTAAGAGAAGCGTCGCGCAAGGCTTACGGTGTGGAGTTGAATGGAGTTCACGTCGAGCGTCCGAACGAGGCGTCGCACGGTGATTTCGCGACGAACGTCGCCCTGGCGAACGCGAAGCTCTTCCGGCGCAACCCTCGCGAGGTCGCTGGTAGCCTGGCCGATGCTATAGACGCTTCTTTCGTACAGCGGACAGAGGTCGCGGGTCCGGGGTTCATCAACTTCTGGCTCTCGCCGGAGGCCATGTGGGAGGAGCTAGGCGATCTGTTGCGGGCGGGTGATGAATACGGAAGGCGGGAACCTTCCGGCGACCCGATACTATTGGAGTTCGTGAGCGCGAACCCGACCGGGCCGCTACACGTCGCGCATGGCCGGCACGCTGCATATGGCGATTCACTAGCCAGGATCATGGAGAAGGCGGGCAGGGCAGTCTCGCGGGAGTACTACTTCAATGATGGGGGAAACCAGATCCGTCTGCTCGCTGAGTCCGTGGCCTTCCGCTACGCCGAGCTTCACGGTAAGGATTGGCCCGTCGCCGACCCAGGTTCTCTCTACCGGGGCGAGTACATCCGCTACATAGCGCGAGACCTCTCCAACGAAGCCGGCGACCGCTACCTGGAGATGCCGCCGGAGAAGGCGCTGCCGGAGATCGGTGACTTTGCGACGGACTGGTGCATGAGGGAGATCAAGGAGACTCTAGCCCGCGTCCGCGTCCGCTTCGATACCTACTTCAACGAGAAGAGCCTGTACAAGTCCGGCGCGATAGAGGACCTTATAGACGAGTTGAAGCGGAGCGAGTACGTCTATGAGAGCGACGGAGCCCTGTGGCTAGCCTCTACGGAGTTCGGTGACGACAAGGACCGGGTGCTCGTGAAATCCGACGGCTCGTATACTTACATGGCCCCTGACCTCGCGTATCACCGGGACAAGTGGAACCGGGGTTTCAAGACGGCCGTGGACGTCCTTGGCGCGGACCACACCGGGTACCCGCCACGTATTCGGGCCGGGCTCGTCGCGCTGGGACTGCCGGAGGACTTCCTCGACGTTGAGATCGTGCGGCTCGTGAAACTTCTGCGCGAGGGAGAGCAGGTCAAGGTCAGCAAGCGGGCCGGTACGTTCGTGACCCTCGACGAGCTCCTGGACGAGGTCGGGGGGGACGTTGCGCGTTACTTCTTCGTCCGCTCCTCGCACAAGACGGAGATGAGCTTCGACCTGGACCTTGCCATAAAGCAGTCGGACGAGAACCCGGTCTTCTACGTGCAGTACGCCCACGCCCGCATAGCAAGCATCTTCGGCCGCGTGGGGATCGAACCGGATGAGATAAAGAGTGTGTCGGTGGGCGAGTTCTCGCCCGAGGAGCGGGCGCTCGCCCTGGAACTGCTCGATTTTCCTCGGGTTGTCGAGAACGCCGCCGCCCGGCGGGAGGTACATCCGATCCCGACTTATCTGGAGACGCTCGCGACCCGGTTCCACCAGTTCTACACGCTGCACCGGGTACTCGTGGACGACGAAGACGTGCGGACCCGGCGGCTTGCCCTGTGCGCCGCCACCAAGACCGTACTGCGCGCGGGCCTCGACCTGTTGGGGGTACATGCGCCCGAGAAGATGTGAGCGCCCGGTTAAGTAGCGTCTTTTGGAGTACCGCTCTCATACTGCTACAGCTCTTGCTGGTCACCCAGGCCGCCGCATGCGAGACCGGAAACCCGGTCGCCTCGGCCGCAGAGACACATGTAAACAAGGATGGCAGCGCCGAGCGCCGAACGGTCATCGACGCAAGTCCGCCTGGTCCCCGGCTAACCGTAACGACGAACTGGTCCATAGATCGCGGTATCGATACGAAAAAGCGGAGCCTGTCCCGGACCAAGTCGTTCGAGGACCTGACCGACGGCAAAGAGCACGGCGGGATACGGCTCACGGTCGAGGACTATTTCTTCTGGCGGACTTATTCCTTTTCGGACAGGTCCGACGGGATACTGGAGGCGCAGCGGAAGTTATCCGGGGCGTCCGGGTACAAGCTCGTCATGCCCGGACGGATCTCTGAAGCGCCGGGAGCGAAGCAGAAGTCCGGTGGTGTGGCCGTCTACCAGCTCGATGCTAAAGAGCGTTTCCAGTTGCGCGCGGAATCGTGGAGCGTCCGTTGGTGGGCCTCGGCGGCGACCGTACTGGGCCTACTGGCCGTGGCCGCGTTGATCCTCGGCGGGAGGGCGGCGGATCTGGTGAAAGGAGTTGGACGGTGGTTTTGGACCGGACGTTTCCGTCCAGTTCAGAGGGAATAAGAGGGGCTCTGCTATACTTTTCAAAGCTATTTCAAGGTAGATAACGGGGAGGACATGAGCGCTTCCAGGAAGCTAACGATCTGTCAGATCAGTGACATCCACTGCGGAAGCGGGTACTTCATACCGGACCTCCTCGAACGCTCGATACTTGAGATCAACGACATGGACCCGACGGCGGTCATCGTCTCGGGCGACCTGACGGACGCCGGCTACCGGCAGGAGTTCGAGACCTCCGCCGACTACATCCGCAGGTTTCAGTGCGAGCACGTTATGGTCATTCCGGGAAACCACGACTCGCGCAACGTCGGTTACATTCACTTCGAGAGGCTCTTCGGCGAACGGTACTCGTGCATCGACTTCGAGGACGCCGTCATCGTCGGGATCGACTCCTCGGAGCCGGATCTGAACGATGGGAGGGTCGGGCGCGAGCACTACCAGTTCATCCACGACTCGTTCGCCGGGTCGGACGGCAAGCTCAAGATCTTCGTGATCCATCACCACCTCATCCCCATCCCCGGCACGGGCCGCGAGAGGAACATTATCTTCGACGCGGGAGACGTGCTGGAGCTTCTGGATGACGTTGGCGTGGACCTGGTGCTTTCGGGACACAAGCACGTGCCGTATTCGTGGAAGCTCGAAAACATGTTTATCGTGAACGCGGGGACCGCCTCGACTACCCGTCTGCGCGGGAACACGCGGCCCTGCTACAACATCATCGAGATCGAGGACGGCAGGGTGCAGGTCTTCCGCAAGTATCCGTTCAAGGAGCGCGAGTTGACGGTGGACTTCAACTCCGAGACTCACGAGTACTCACGCTACGAAGAACGCATAGACGCAGAGGTTTCCGCGGACCCCGAGACCGCCGTCAGCGGCGACTAGAGGAAGCGGGCTGCTTGAGGGCGCTCTTCCTGATAGACGGAGAGCACTACCCGCCAGTCGTCCTCGACGCAATGAAGAGCGTGCATGAATCTTTAGGCGTCGAAGGCGTGGCTGCCGCCTTTCTCGGAGGCACGGAGAAAATTCAGGAGGGTACCGACTACGGTGTGCCGCTCGTCTCGGATAAAGACCCGGCCTCCGCAGTGGAGAAAGCGTTGTCCGAGTATGGGGTGGACGTCGTCGTGGACCTCTCCGACGAGCCGGTGATCGGCTACCGGGAGAGGATGCGGATAGCTTCTCTGACGCTCGCAGCCGGGGCTAAGTACGTAGGTAGTGACTTCGAGATGCGTCCGCCGGAGTTCCACGCGGTCTCGACCAAGCCGTCGATGGCGGTGATCGGTACGGGAAAGAGGGTCGGGAAGACGGCGATCTCCGGGTATCTGGCTCGGCTATTAGCGCGGGACGGGCTCGACCCCGGCGTGGTCTCGATGGGCCGGGGCGGACCGCCGCACCCGGAGGTGATCGAAGGCCACAAGATGCAGGTCGGAAGCGACTACCTGCTCGAAGCTCTCGACCGCGGCGCCCACGCGGCGAGCGACTACTACGAAACGGCGGCCCTGAGCCGGGTCACTACCGTCGGCTGCCGGCGCTGCGGTGGAGGTCTCGCGGGAGAGCCTTTCGTCTCCAACGTCCTCGAAGGGGCGAGGATAGCCAACGGGCTCGACACGCGCATAACGGTCTTCGATGGGTCCGGGGCGGCGATGCCGCCGGTCGCGGTCGGGAAGCGGGTTTTGATCGCCGGGGCGCACCAGGACCCGGAATATATAACCGGCTTTCTCGGGACCTACCGGCTGCTCATCTCCGATCTTCTCCTCCTGACCATGAGCGAGGAGCCAATGGCCGACGAGGAGAAAGTGCGGAGCATCGTCCAGGCGGTGGGAGAGATCAAACCGGGCCTGGAAGTAATCCCCACCGTCTTCCGGCCCCGGCCGGTGGGGGAGATCGGCGGACTCCGGGTGGCTTACGTCTCGACGGCGCCGCCCGCGATACTGGATAAGCTCTCGTGCCACCTGGAGGAGCGGTACGGGTGCGAAGTCGTCGCGGCCTCGGGGAACCTTTCCGACCGGCGTAAGCTGGCTCAAGACCTCGAAGGCACGGATAAAGCCGAAGCCTACCTGACGGAGATAAAGGCCGCCGCCGTGGACGTGGTGACACGCTGGGGACGCAAGGAAGGCAAGCCGGTCATCTACTGCGACAACGATCCGGTCGGTGACGGGCTCGACCACTCGCTGCTGAACCTGGCTCGCGAGGCGATGGAGGATTCGAATATCTCCGCCGCCGAATAGAACGTGGTTTAACGGCCTGTCTGATGTATAATAACCAGTACGAAGCGCAGTTTCCGCGCTGATCGTGGAGACCTTACCGCGCTACTCCGATGAGAAACTCGCTTGAGAAGACCGTTTTTGCCATACCCTGGCACGCGGTGGGCAAGGAGAGGTTGGGTGATCGTCTATTAGCTCTTTCAAGAGCCGCATTGCGTCCGGCGGGGTTGCGAGGTTCGCGCGATGGTTGTCCAACTCCGAGTCGTGTATAGTAAGATTGAAAGACGCAACCCATGCCCTGGAGCCCGACGCCGGGCAAAGAGGCTTCCAACACTAGCATACACGCAGTAATCCTTTGAGACGCAAAGACGCGATGAACGACACTTCCGTATCACAAACCAGGAGAGGTAGAAGAATATGACCGAACTAGCAACCCTTGAGCGCAAGCGCCTGAGCGACCTGCATCAGATCGCTTCGCAACTCGGCATCGAGCAATACCGCAAGTATCGTAAGCCGGAGTTGGCCCAGATGATCTATGAGGTCGCCACCGAACAGGCTGGGGCTCAGAATCGGCCTCAGGATGCGAGCCCGCCGCCCGAGGTTGCCGAAGCGCCCACGCCTCCGCAGACGAACGGAACCAACGGAAGCACGGAGGCGCCCGCCCCGGAGGCGGCAAACGGCGCTAAGGAAGTTACTGTCGAGGCTACCGACGCGCCGGAGCAGCGGCGCAAGGACCACAGGCAGGAGCAGCGCCAGCGGCAGGATCGCCGCCCGGAGCGTGACGGCCAGAGGGGCGACAAGGGGGGCGAGTCTCTATCTCAGAGCGGCATCCTCGACGTGCTGCCGGATGGGTTTGGGTTCTTGCGGACGGGCGGATACAGCCAGAGCAAGGGCGACGTCTATGTCTCGACCTCTCAGATAAAACGCTTCAACCTGCGCCGCGGCGACCTCGTCGACGGGCAGATCCGTCCGGCCCGCGAAGGCGAGAAGTACCCGGCTCTGGTCCGCATTGAGGCTGTAAACGGCCAGGAGCCGCAGAAGGGCCGCCGGCGTCCCAACTTCGATGACCTGACGCCGCTCTATCCAGAGGAGCGGTTGCGTCTGGAGTGGAAGCCAAACGACATCGCCCCCAGGGTCATAGACCTCGTCGCGCCGATCGGGAAGGGTCAGCGGGGCATGGTCGTCTCGCCGCCGAAGGCCGGCAAGACGACGATCCTAAAACAGATCGCCCAGTCCATCGCCGCCAACTACCCGGAGACTAAACTCTTCGTGGTGCTCGCCGACGAACGCCCGGAAGAGGTGACGGATTGGGAGCGGAGCGTGGTCGAGGCCGAGGTCGTCGCCTCGACGTTCGACCAGCCGGCCGACAACCACATCGCCGTCGCGGAGCTGGTCCTGGAGCGCGTAAAGCGTCTGGTGGAAGACGGTGAGGACGTCGTGGTCCTGCTTGACGGGATAACCCGGCTGTCCAGGGCTTACAACCTCGCGGCCCCGGCCTCTGGGCGCATCCTGTCGGGTGGTGTCGACTCCGCCGCGCTGTATCCGCCGAAGAAGTTCTTCGGGGCGGCCAGGAACATCGAGAACGGCGGGTCGTTGACTATTCTGGCTACCGCGCTGGTAGAGACCGGGAGCCGGATGGACGAGGTCATCTTCGAGGAGTTCAAGGGTACCGGTAACATGGAGCTGAGGCTCGACCGCAAGATGGCGAATCGTAGGATCTACCCGGCCATCAACATCGAGGACTCTTCCACGCGTAAGGAAGAGCTCCTGATGGAGGCCGCTGAAGCTCAGAGGGTATGGCAGGTCCGCAGCATCCTGAACGCTCTCGACTCCGGGCAGAAGATTGAACTTCTGATCCAGAAACTGAAAGAGACCCGCACGAACGCCGAGTTCCTGCGCGAGTTGCAGCGGGTTAGAGGTTAGCCGGACGGCGAAGGCGGGCGTTGCTCACGCCTGACTCCGTTCCCTTTACAGGGGTAATAAACTATAGAAACAAACGTATAAGAAGCGGAGGTTTTAGATGAAGACCGACATTCATCCCGAGTACACGAAGACGCTGGTACGCTGCACGAGTTGCGGCACGGAGTTCGAGACCCGTTCGACGGCGGGGGACGCCATCACGGTGGATATCTGTTCCAATTGCCACCCGTTCTACACCGGCAAGCAGCGGATAGTCGATACCGGTGGCCGGGTGCAGCGGTTCCGTAACCGGATGTCGCGCCAGAACAACAAATAGGGTTCGCCGATGAGGGTTGGCGGACAGGCAATAATGGAAGGCGTCCTGATGCGCTCCCCGAACTTCTGGGGGATGGCGGTCAAGACGCCTTCGGGCGACGTGGATATCCGGGCGGAGCAGTTCCGCTCGGTGACCCGGAAGAACAAGCTCCTTCGGTTACCTATAGTGCGCGGGGCCGTTTCAATGGGGGAGACGCTGTGGCTCGGTATGAAGGCGCTGACACTCTCGACCAATATCGCGCTCGGGGAAGAGGAAGACCTCTCTAAGAAGGAGATCGCCGGTACGTTGCTCTTTGGGCTCGTGCTCGGTTTCGGACTCTTCCTCGTGGCTCCGGTGCTCGGTACAAAAGGGCTCGGCGCGCTGCTCGGAAACAGCATCGAGAACCCGATCCTCTTCAACCTCATCGAGGGGTTCCTGCGGATCGGTATCTTCATGATATATCTCGTCGGGATCACGATGATCAGCCGCGACGTGAAGCGGTTCTTCGGATATCACGGCGCGGAGCACAAGGCGATCAAGGTCTACGAACGAGGCGAGGAACTCGTCCCGGAGAACGCCCGCAAGCTGGATACGAGCCACGTCCGATGCGGGACGAGCTTCGTTTTGTACGTGCTGGTGCTCTCTATTCTGGCGTTCAGTCTGCTCGGCGTGACGGGGTGGGTGTACATGCTCGTGAGCCGGGTGATCGTGATTCCGCTCGTGGCGGGGATCGCCTTCGAGTTCATTATGTGGAGCGCGAGGCATCAGGACAGCGCTCTCGTGCGGGCCATCGTCTGGCCGGGGCTGCAGCTTCAGAAGCTGACGACGCGGGAGCCTTCGGACGACATGGTCGAGGTAGCGATGGCGTCGCTCAAGAAGGTGCTCTCGATGGAGGAAGAGGCCAAGATAGCGCCGAACGAGGCCACTAATAAGCTGGTGATCTAAGTTGGACGCACAGGTAGTAAAACTGGCCGAGGAGACCCTCGGCCGTTACAAGTCGCTGACCGAAGAGCTTTCGGACCCGGACATCTACTCCGACCAGAACCGCTACCGGGAGGTGGCGAAAGAGCACGCGCGCATGAAGCGCGGCGCGGAGATGTCTCAGGAGCTTCTCGATTCGATCCAGGAGGCCGACGAAGCGCGTGAGTTGATCCCGACCGCCGGAGACGCGGAGGAGCGAGAGTTCTACACGGAGGAGGCGCGGTCCGCGGAGGAGCGGATCGAAGATTTGTCCGAGCGTATCCGGACGGAGCTGATAGACCGCGACCCGAACGACGATAAGGACGTTATCATCGAGATCCGCGCCGGAACGGGAGGCGACGAGGCCGCGCTCTTCGCGGGCGAGCTGCTCGAAATGTACACCCGCTACGCCGAGCGCCTCGGCTTCAAGCACCGCACGCTCTCTTCGAGCCCGGCGGAGGTCGGCGGCTACAAGGAGGTCGCCGTCGAGATCGAAGGCGATAGGGCTTTCTCCATCTTCAAGCACGAGGGCGGAACGCATCGCGTCCAGCGCGTGCCGAAGACCGAGAGCCAGGGCCGCATCCACACCTCGACGGCGACTGTAGCCGTCCTGCCGGAGGCCGAGGATGTGGAGGTGGAGATAAACGCCGGCGAACTGGAGATAGACGTGTACCGTTCCAGCGGCCCCGGCGGCCAGAGCGTGAACACCACGGACTCGGCGGTCCGCATTACGCACAAGCCGACCGGCCTCGTAGTGACCTGCCAGAACGAGAAGAGCCAGCTCCAGAACAAGGAGCAGGCCATGCGGATACTGCGTTCCCGCCTCCTCGAACGCGAGATGCGCGAGCGGGCCGAGCAGGAGGGTGCCATGCGTCAGGCGCAGGTCGGGACCGGCGACCGTTCGGCGAAGGTCCGCACCTACAACTTCCCGCAGGGCCGCATCACCGACCACCGGGTAGGCGTTACTTCCCACAACCTCGAAGCCACGCTGGGTGGCGACCTGGAAGAGTTCACCCAGGCCCTCGCCGCCAAAGAGCGGGCCGATCGTCTCGCCGCCGAAGCGGCAGGAACCCCAAGCTAAAGATGCAAGCCGGCGCTTCAAGCGCCCGAGAGACGGCGCTGATCGCTACGAAGCAGCTAGCGGACGCGGGTGTACCCGAACCCGCGGCTTCGGCCGAAGTCTTGCTCTCCGAGCTGATTGGAATAGGCCGGAGCGAATTGTCCCTGTATCGGGAGCCCTTGACCGGAGAGCAGGCGGGGCGATACGAGGCCTGGATCCACCGCCGCCTCGACCGCGAACCCGTGCAGCGCATCCTCGGCTACGCATACTTCCGAAACCTCAAGTTGGACCTGAACGAAGACACTCTAATCCCCCGTCCCGACACCGAAAGCGTCGTGGACGCCGCGCTGGAGGCCATCGACCGTCGAAACGGTCGATGCCGGGTCCTCGACATCGGAACAGGGTCCGGAGCAATCGCCATCTCCATCGCCCAAGAGCGCCCGCTCTGCGAGGTACACGCCACCGACATCTCCGAGGGCGCGCTGGAGATAGCCCGCCGCAACTCCGACCTGAACCGGACCACGGTTCGGTTCCACCAAGCCGACGTAACTTCCGGTCTGGACGATGTGGGCTGCGTAGACGTGTTGGTCTCCAACCCGCCTTACGTCGCTACCGGCGAGGTGCACCGGTTGGCCCCGGAGGTCCGGCAGTGGGACCCGGACACCGCCCTCTACAGCGGCCCGGACCCGCTCGTATTCTACCGGCGCATCTTCGCCGAGACGCCGCCGCTGTTATCTAAAAGCGCGGACGTGGTACTCGAAGTCGGCGACGCGCACGCGGAGGCGGTCCTGGACCTCGGACGAAGGGCAGGGTTCACCCCGCTCGGTATACGCAACGACCTCGCTGAAACTCCCCGCGCCGTCCTGCTGCGATGGGGAGAATGAAGTTCGTCTCCACCAAAGAGGCCGCGCAGGCCTTGCGGGACGGCAAAGTAGCCCTGGTCCCCACCGAGACGGTAGTGGGGCTCATCGCCGGTGATTCCGGCCTTCACGGGATCTGGGAGGTAAAGGGCCGGGACCCGGAGAAGCCCGTGGCCCTGCTCTGCGCGTCGGCGGACGAAGCGTTTGCGCTGGCTGAGGAAGTCCCACCCTTAGCAAGGAAGCTCGCCGACCTGTACTGGCCCGGTCCGCTAACCCTCGTGCTCGGCCGCGCCGGTGGAGGGACGGTCGGCGTGCGCGTACCGGACCATCCGCTCGTGCGTGACCTGCTCATCGCGTACGGCAGAACGTTGTACGCGACCAGCGCCAACCTGTCCGGCGAGCCCGCGCCCGGAGCTATCGAAGAGGTGGATGAGCGGGTGGCGGCCGGGGTTGACGTTGCGCTGGCGGGAGAACCGGGGAACGGAGAGGCTTCGGCGGTCGTGGACCTCTCCGGGGGCGGAGTGCGACTCTTACGCGCCACGGCGGAGCTTACCGGGCAGCGGCTGGACCTGCTGGCAAGGGAGTTGGAGTCTTGAGAGGGACGACCTTCACGAATGCCGATTGAGGAGGTCGAGCACAACGTTTATACTCTCCCTAGTTGCACGGCAGGCAGGGAGGAATGGGGATCACGAAGCCCCGAAAGATCGCTCGACCACCAGTTGTTTCGGCCGAATCCACCCCCAACCCAAAGCGGAGGTAGACCTTGATAGGCCCGTACACCGAAGTCGTTGATTCAGAGGTCCAGGACGCGCTCGACGGCGAACTCGAACGCCAACGGACGACCATAGAGTTGATCGCCAGCGAGAACTTCGCATCCCCGGCGGTGCTTGCGGCGCAGGGCTCGGTCCTGACGAACAAGTACGCCGAGGGTTATCCGGGGAAGCGATACTACGGCGGATGCGAACAGGTGGACAAGGTCGAGGTACTCGCCATCGAGCGGGCGAAGCAGATCTTCGGCGCGGACCACGCCAACGTACAGCCTCACTCCGGGAGCCAGGCGAACGAGGCGGCCTACGCCGCGCTCATAGATCCGGGTGATAAAGTCCTCTCGATGGACCTGGCCCACGGCGGACACCTCACGCACGGGATGAAGATCAACTTCAGCGGACGTACCTACGACTTTACTCACTACGGCGTCGGAGACGATGGCTACATCGACTACGACCAGGTGCGCGGCATCGCCCTGCGCGAGAAGCCGCGTATGATCCTCGCGGGCGCCAGCGCCTACCCGCGCATCATCGACTTCGAGAAGTTCCGCGAGATAGCGGACGAAGTTGGAGCGTTTTTCCTGACCGACATGGCCCACATCGCCGGACTCGTCGCCACCGGGGTTCATCCCTCGCCGGTCCCGTACTGCGAGATCGTCACGACCACCACGCACAAGACGCTGCGCGGCGCCCGTGGCGGCATGATCCTCAGCCGCGAAGAGTTCGCCAAGAAGGTGAACAGCCGCGTCTTTCCCGGAATGCAGGGCGGTCCCCTGATGCACGCCATAGCCGGTAAAGCCGTTGCTTTCGGCGAGGCCCTCCAGCCCGAGTTCAAGGACTATGCTCAAAAGATAGTAGATAACTGCCGGGCTCTGGCCGAGGGTCTGCTCGAAGGCGGCCTGAACCTCGTCTCCGGCGGCACGGACAACCACCTCATCCTGGTGGATCTGCGCGAGGCCGACACCAACGGTAAGGAGCTTGAGGAGAAGCTGGAGGCCGTGGGCGTTACGTGCAACAAGAACATGGTGCCGAATGACCCCGAGCCGCCGACCGTAACGAGCGGCGTCCGGCTCGGCACCCCGGCCATGACGACCCGCGGCATGGGCGAGGACGAGATGCGGGAGATCTCCGACATAATCGTCAGGGCCGCCCGCGGTGAAACCGATGGCCTGCGCGACCGGGTCACCGCTCTCACGGAAGCCTACCCGCTCTATGAGTGAGGCGAAGCCGGAGATCCAAAACCTCCACATCGTCGACGGGCCTCTGAGTAGCCACAAGCTTGCCGTCCTGCGCGACGAGCGGACGCCGACGCGGGAATTCCGGCAGGCGTTGAAGGAACTCTCCCTTATCATGGTAGCCGAGGCTACCCGCGACATGCCGACGCGCCGGACCCGTATACGGACTCCGCTGACCGGTACGGAGGTCGAGGAGATCTCCGGTCCCGTCTGCCTGGTCCCCGTCCTGCGCGCGGGCCTCGGGATGCTCGATGGAGCGCTGGCCTTGCTGCCGCAAGCGACCGTGGGCTTCATGGGTCTCTTCCGCGACGAGGAGACGGCCCAACCCGTCGAGTATTACGTTAACCTGCCGCGCAACCTGGAGGAGTACCTGGTCCTCGTCCTCGACCCGATGCTCGCGACCGGCGGCAGCCTCTCGGCGACGCTCACGAAGCTAAAAGAGGAGGGGGCCACCTGGATCTCCTGCCTCCACGCCGTCTCCGCCGTGCCGGGTGTCGAGCGCGTCACCGCCGAGCATCCGGACGTCAACTTCTATACCGCCGCCCTCGACCCTGAGTTGAATGCCGACGCGTTCATCGTGCCGGGCCTCGGCGACGCGGGAGACAGGCTCTATGGAACCCTTTAGGAACCCCGAGGCGGATACCACGAACGAGCACGAAGCGCTCAAGCGTATCCGGCCGTCGTGGGACGAATATTTCATGCGGATAGCCCACGAAGTCGCCACCCGCTCGACCTGTCCGCGCCTCGCCGTGGGAGCCGTGATCGTGCGGAACAAGCGCATCCTCACTACCGGCTACAATGGTAGTCCTTCGGGTCTACCGCATTGTGAGGATGTGGGTTGCCTCATCCGCATCGTGGACGGCCGCGAGAGCTGCCAGCGCACGTTGCACGCGGAGCAGAACGCGATCATTCAAGCTGCCTACCACGGTGTATCGGTAACGGGAGCTTCGATCTACTGCACCCATCAGCCGTGCTTGATGTGTGTAAAGATGATCATGAACGCGGGTATCGAAGAGGTACACTACGCAGGCGGATATCCTGATCCACTTGCCATGGAACTCGCCACGGAGGGCGGACTGAGCATGGTTAAGTTCACCCCAAACGAAGGATGAACGTCTAAGACTCCGGCCCGTAGAGTGTCTGGATCCACACCCTCTCCAACGTGCTGACTACGGTGGCGATCCGCGCCTCGGACGGCTTTGCTTGCGGCCTTCCGAAGACGTCCAGAGGTTTGTGACGCGGTGGGCAAATGTTGCGGAATGAAACAGCGTTCTCGACCGCGGCCGATGCCGCTCTCACGGAGGGTTTGACAGCTTGAAACCGATTGCAACAATTTGGCCGGTAGGGTATAGTGCGGGCGATGCCTGATACCGATTCTCATGGGAACAGAAACAGCGGTAGCTACGCTCGTTTCGTCGGTTTGGGATTCACACTTATGTTGATCTTCGCCGTACCTACCGTGATCGGCTTCTTCGTAGACAAGCTCGCCGCGACGCTGCCGTTGTTCCTGTTGATCGGGCTGGCGCTCGGTTTCATCGGGGGACTGTATTACGTCTACCGGGCGCTGCAGAACCTGGGCAGCGGATGAGCGGACACTGGAAGATTGCGCTCAAGTGCGCGGCGTTGATGGTCGTCCTGGTAGCCTTCGTGGCCGGGGCGATATTTTATGTATATGGTCGGGACCAGTCGCTGGCTTTCTGCTATGGTGCGGGCACGGGGATTGTGAGCTTCGTCTCCACGGCCATAACGGTCTCGCTCCTGACGGGGCGGTCGAAGGTTGTTGGAGTATTGGTTGGAGCTTCGACATTCGGGGCGCGGTATGGCTTTGCGGTGGTGGCGCTGGGTGTTCCGGCTTATCTGGAGCTCTGGCCCGTGGTGGCTATGTTGACCGGATTTGCGGGGGTCTACTTCGCGGAGACCGTGATGCTCGTACCGTGGGCGGTGCGGAATATGAACAATGCGGGCGCGCGGCGTCCGGCGGGTGAGGTAGTAGAACGGAGGGCAGAAGCTTGAGGGGCACGTTGGCGCTGATGCAGGTGAGCCAGGAGCAGTTGCGGGAGAAGATACTTCACACCTTCACGAGCGGTAAGGAAGCCTGGATCATACCATTACATCTCGGGCCGATAGATATTTCCATAACCAAAGCCGTATGGTTTCTGTTTCTCGGGGCGATTGTAACGTTCCTCATCCTATTTATCGGCAGCCGGCTCTTAAGAGACCGTCCCGGCGCGTATCAGGTTATCGTGGAAGAGATCTACGGTTTTGGGAGTAATTTGGGCGGTCAAGTGGGCGAGGAGGGCCGGAAATGGTTCCCGTACACGCTCTCCCTATTCGTGTTCATACTGACGTTGAATCTAATTGGTCTAGTCCCCAACACCTATCCCGTGACGGCGAACATATCCTTCACCCTGGTACTCGCGGTTCTCACGTTCATGCTTACCCAATTCGAGGGCTTCCGGCGATACGGCGCGCCGACTTACCTCAAGAGCTTTGCGCCTCCGGGTCTACCGTTAAAGCCGGTCATGGTCCCGTTTATGTGGTCTATCGAGGTGCTCGGGGAGTTCACCAAGCCGCTCACCCTGGGTATGCGGCTCTACGCGAACATACTAGCTGGACACCTGATCATCTTCGTATTCCTGGGGCTAATACTTTATTTCGGGGCCTTCGTGGCGATAGCCTCGGTACCGCTCTCCTTGGTGTTCTACGCGTTCGAGATCTTCATAGCCGTGCTGCAAGCTTACATATTCGCTATCCTTACGCAGGTTTATATAGAACTCGCGATGTTCCGCGAGGACCACTAAGAGCTTGAGAAAATAGAAAGAAAGGGGCAACAAGATGGTTGAAATGTTGGCACTACTTCAGGGGGCTGACCCGACCGACGGACTCAAGTACGTCGGGACCGGCATAGCGGCCGGCACGGCGGTCATCGGGCCGGGCGCGGGCATGGGGTACCTGATCGGTCAGACCATCGCGAGCATCCACCGTCAGCCGGAGGCGTTCGAGCAGACGCGGACCTTGATGTTCCTGGGCATCGGGCTGGTCGAGGCCTTCGCCCTCTACGGCATCGTCTTCGCCCTCCTCATAGCTTTCGTTCTCTAGGCGGGATTGGAAGCGAAGAAAGAGGAGAGCGCATGAATAGCATAGATCCCAAAGGCATCTTCGATCTACCGAATACGAGCCTGATCTTCTGGGAGATCATCGTTTTCGCGATCTTGCTTTTCCTGCTAGTCAAGTTCGTCTACCCGCCGATCAAGGATCAGATCCAGAAACGGCAGGCCGAGATCGAACGCTCCATCGACGAGGCGGAGCAGACGCGCAAGGAAGCCCGCGAGCTTCTGGCCGAGTACCGGCGCCAGATCGAGGAGGCCCGTGGCGAGGGCCGCCGTATCCTTGAAGAAGCTCGCAAGCAGGCCGAGTCCCAGCGCGAACGAACCAAGAAGGAGGCGCGTGAAGAGGGCGACCGGATCATCGAGCGCGCCCGCGACGAGATCGGCCGCGAGCGCGACAACGCTCTCCGAGAAGTGCGGGGTGAGGTGGCCGTAATGGTCATCCAGGCCTCCGAGCAGGTTATCGGACGCGAAGTGGACCATGACGAGCACGAGCGCCTGATCTCCCAGGCTCTCGACGACCTGGAGACCGAAGTCGCCGGTTCCACGGCCGGGAACGGGAGCGGGGCCGCTTGAGCGCCGTTTCGACCTACGCCGAAGCCCTCTTCGAAGCCGCCAAAGAGCGGGACGAGATGCAAGGAGTCCTGGAAGACCTTCAGGAGTTCGTGGAGGTGTTGCGCGAGAGCGAAGAGCTGCGGCTCTTCTTCTATGGCGGACAAGTCCCCGAGCGCGAGAAGCGCCGGGCGATAGACGCGCTCACCAAAGACATGCGGCAGGCCACGACCAACTTCCTCAAAATTCTCTCGGATAACGGGCGCGAGCATATCGTGGAGGAGGTGCTCCGGCGCTACGAGGATCTGGTGAAGGAGCATTCGGGGAAGGTCGAGGTGGAGGTAACGACGGCGGTCGAGCTATCCGACGAGACTCTGAACCGTCTCAAGGAGAGGCTCGGCAAGATACTCGAAGGCCGGGAGGTCGTCCTGGAGACGCGGGTCGAACCGCACCTCCTGGGCGGCGCGGTCTTCCGGTTTGGCGGCCGGATGATGGATGGCAGTGTGCGGGGACGGTTGGAGAGCCTCCGCGAGGGTATGCTCGAGAGGAGTGTTGTATAGATGGGTAGGCTGAGGCCGGAGGAGATCTCCTCCATACTCAAGGGCGCTATTACAGACTACGAGAACCGTGTCCGCACCGAGGAGGTCGGGCAGGTCCTGGAGGTCGGGGACGGCATCGCGCGCGTCCACGGCCTGACGAACGCGATGTATCAGGAGATGCTGGAGTTCGAGGATTCGCGGGGCAATAAGATTACCGGCCTCGCCCTGAACCTCGAAGAGGACAACGTCGGCGTCATTATCGCGGGTGACGATACTCACATCCAGGAGGGGAACACCGTCCGGCGCACCGAGCGGCTGGCGAGCGTGCCGGTTGGCGAGGGTGTTCTGGGGCGTGTCATAGACGCGCTCGGCCGTCCGATGGACGGCAAGGGTGAGATAGAAGCCGAGGACAACGTCCCGGTGGAGGTCGTGGCGCCCGGTATCATCAAGCGGCAGCCCGTGAAGCAGCCGCTCCAGACGGGCGTCAAGGCTATAGACGCCATGATCCCCATCGGGCGCGGACAGCGTGAGCTGGTCATCGGCGACCGGAAGACGGGTAAGACCTCGATCCTGCTCGACACCATAATCAACCAGGCCGACCAGGACGTGAAGTGCGTCTACGTCGCCATCGGCCAGAAGGACTCCACGGTGGCCGGCGTGTTCGCCGCGCTGGAGGAGGCTGGCGCGATGGAGTACACAACCATCGTCAACGCCTCGGCCGCCCAGTCGGCGACGCTGCAGTATCTCGCTCCCTACGCCGGGTGCGCCATCGGCGAGTTCTTTATGAACCGGGGCGAGGATTCGCTCCTGATCTACGACGACCTCTCGAAGCACGCCGTCGCCTACCGGCAGATGATGCTGCTCTTGAGGCGTCCGCCGGGCCGCGAGGCGTATCCGGGGGACGTCTTCTACCTGCACTCGCGCCTCCTGGAGCGCGCGGCGAAGCTCTCGGAAGACGCCGGCGGCGGGTCGCTCACGGCGTTGCCGGTCATCGAGACGAAGGCCGGGGACATCTCGGCGTACATCCCGACCAACGTCATCTCGATCACGGACGGACAGATCTTCCTTGACTCGGACCTCTTTAACTCGGGCCAGCGTCCGGCCATCGACACGGGTAACTCCGTGAGCCGCGTGGGGTCTTCGGCCCAGATCAAAGCCATGAAGAGCGTCGCGGGTACACTGCGCCTCGACCTGAACCAGTACCGGGAGCTTGCGAGTTTCGCCCAGTTCGGGAGCGACCTGGACAAAGCGACGCAGCAGACGCTCAACCGCGGCGAACGCCTGACGGCGATCCTGAAGCAGAACGAACGCGACCCGATGCCGGTCGAGGAGCAGGTCGTGGTCCTGTACGCCGCGTCGAACGGCTACCTGGACGACGTAGACACCGACGCCGTCATGGACTGGGAGCGCCAGTTCCGGGACAACATGCGTGACTCCCACGGTGAACTTCTCGATTCCATTCGTGAGGAGCAGGCCATCTCCGACGAGAACGAGGAGAAGCTACAGGAGGCCATCGAGAACTTCAACTCCAACTACGGGCCGGAGCAGACGAGCCTGGTGGACGTATCCGCCGAGGATGAGGACGAGGACGAAGGGGAGAACGACCCGGAGCAGGAGGGCTCGGAAGACGAGGCATCCGAGGCTCGTGAGGAAGAGGGGAGCTAGAGCTTGGCGACCGCCAGGGACTTTCAAAGGCAGATAACCACCGTAAAGAACCAGGCGAGGGTCTTCTCTGCCCTGCAGACCGTCTCCTCGGTGAAGTTCCGCAAGGCGGAGGCCAGGGTCAAGCGGGCGCGTCCCTACGCGGAGAACGTCGAGCAGATGATGCGCGACGTCGCCAACAGCGCTTCGGGAGACCTACCGCTTCTGAAAGGGCGGGAGGTGCAGCGGGTGGCCGTCTGCACGCTCACCGCCGACCGGGGCCTCGCGGGCGGGTTCAACGCGCAGGTGCTCCGCCGGACCGTGAGCCTTAGAAGCGAGAAAGACCCCGGCGCCTTGCAGGTCGCGAGCGGTCGCAAGGCTGTTGCGTTCTTCCGGTTCCGCCGGGTCGAGCTCGCGGAGACATTCACCGGGTTCTCCGACAACCCGACCTACGAGCAGTCCCGTGAGATCGGGCAGACACTCATGCGGCTCTTCGACGAGGAAGAGGCGGACGAAGTCTATCTGGTCTACAACCGCTTCGAGAGCGCCCTGAACCAGAGGCCCGTGGTGACACGGCTGCTTCCCGTGGCACCCGAAGAAGACGAGGACGAGGAAGAATCCTCTGTCTCCTACATAGAGTACGTCCCGGATGCGGAGACGGTTTTAAAGCGGCTCGTGCCGCGCTACGTGGAGACGATGGTGTGGCAGGCGCTCCTGGAGAGCGCCGCGGGCGAGCACGGTGCGCGCATGACGGCCATGAAGAACGCCACGGACAACGCAAACGAGCTGGTGCGTGACCTTACCTTGCAGATGAACAAGGCGCGTCAGGCCCAGATCACGCAGGAGATCCTGGAGATCGTCAGCGGCGCGGAGGCGCTCTCCGCAAGCTGAGAGAGGAGTTTTTATGACCGAGAGCGAGAGTGGACAGCAGTTCAATCGTACGACTTTTGGCGGCGAGCAAGGAGAGGTCGGTAACGGCCATACCGGGCCGCGGGAAGAGGAACGGGACGACGGCCGCGAGGAACGAGGCAAGGGCGTAGGTACCGTCATAGAGGTCAAGGGGCCGGTCGTGGACGTCCGGTTCTCTCCGGAGGACATACCGGAGATCTTCAACGCCGTTACCGTTCCTCTGGAAGCGGACGGGGAGACCACGGACCTGACCCTGGAGGTGCAGCAACTCCTCGGGGATGACATGGTTCGCACGGTCGCGATGGCCTCCACCGACGGCCTGAGGCGCGGCGTCGACGCCACGGACACCGGCCAGCCGATAACAGTCCCGGTCGGGAAGAACGTGCTAGGGCGCATTCTCGACGTGCTCGGACAGCCGGTGGACGAGCAGGGACCAATAGAAGACGCGGAGGATCACTGGCCGATACATCGCCCGTCGCCCAGATTCGAGGACCTCGCGACGCAGGCCGAGCAGTTCGTCACCGGGATCAAGGTTATAGACCTACTCTGCCCGGTTAGAAGGGGCGGTAAGGTCGGCCTCTTCGGCGGTGCGGGCGTCGGCAAGACTGTCGTGATTCAGGAGCTCATCAACAACATCGCCCTGCAGTACGAGGGTACGTCGGTCTTCGCCGGGGTTGGCGAGCGGACGCGCGAGGGGAACGACCTCTACGGCGAGTTCGAGGAGGCCGGAATCCTCCCGAACGTGGGGCTCGTCTTCGGCCAGATGAACGAGCCGCCGGGCGCCCGCTTCCGCGTGGCGCTCACGGGCGTGACGATAGCCGAGTACTTCCGCGAGGAGTTGGGCCAGGACGTGCTCTTCTTCGTGGACAACATCTTCCGGTTCGTACAGTCGGGCAACGAGGTCTCCGCGCTCATGGGCCGGATGCCCTCCGAGGTCGGCTATCAGCCGACGCTCAGTACCGAGATGGGCGCGCTCCAGGAGAGGATCACCTCGACGAAGAGCGGTTCCATCACGTCCTTCCAGGCCGTCTACGTCCCGGCTGACGACTTCACCGACCCGGCGCCGTTCACAGTGTTCGCCCACCTCGACTCTACGGTTGAGCTTAGCCGCTCCCTCTCCGCACAGGGCATCTATCCGGCGGTGGACCCGCTGACGTCGTCCTCGACGATGCTCGACCCGTCCATCGTAGGAGACGAGCATTACCAGGTGGCCCAGGAAGTCCAGAACATTCTCCAGCGCTACAAGGAACTCCAGGACATCATCGCAATTCTCGGCATCGACGAGCTCTCCGAGGAGGATAAGGTCATCGTCGGCCGGGCCAGAAGGCTCACGCGGTTCCTCTCCCAGCCCTTCTTCGTGGCCGAGCAGTTCACCGGCCTGGAAGGCAAGTTCACGGAGCTCGACGAGACGATCCGCTCGTTCAAGGAGGTCGTCGAGGGCAAGCACGACGACCTGCCCGAGCAGGCCTTCTACCTGGTCGGCGGCATCGACGAGGCTATCGAGAAGGCGAAGACCCTCTCTGGAGAAGAGGATGAGGAAGAGGCGTCTGAGGGATCTGGAGAGGAATCCGAGGGCGAAGTTTCGGCCGAAGACGAGTCTCCAGAAGCCGAGTCCAATAGCGAAGGCTCCGGCAGCGAAAAGCCGGATTCCGATGATGAGGATGGCCGTAAAGGCGAAGACGAAGAGCGGGATAGCTAGATGGCCGAGGGTCGCGAACAGAGGAATGAGGGCCGGCAGTTGTTTTGCCGGCTCATTACGCCGGAGAGGACGGTCTTCGACGACCAGGCGAGCCTGGTCATCGCGAGGATAGCGGACGGTGAGATCGGGGTGCTGGTAGACCACTCGCCGCTGGTATCGACCGTGGAGATCGGGGACGTCCGCATAAAACAGGGCGACGAGCAGCACGTCTTCGCCACCTCCGACGGCTTCTTCAAGGTCTCGGAGAACCTGGTGCAGTTACTGGTCGAAGAGGCCGTAACGGTAGACGAGATAGATGTAAACGAGGCCGAGAACCGGGTGGAAGAGGCTGAACGGGAGATCTCCGAGCTTTCGGAAGAAGATGATGTAGAGTCGGCGCGGCGGGAGCTGGAACGCCGCCGCAGGATCGGCGAGAACCTGGTTCACGTGGCGCGGAAGTATAGAGAAGGCTAAACCGGGTAATATACGTCCCGGACTATAGCTGGGAGGATCTATGGAACGTTTTCTGGTTGAAGGCGGCGTTCGGCTGAATGGTGAAGTGACGGTTTCGGGGGCGAAGAACGCCGCCCTGAAGTTCATCGCCGCCGCGTTGCTCGCTCCAGGGCGCACCACCCTTCACAACGTACCGCGCATCAAGGACGTTGACACGATACGGGCAGTCCTGGAAGGACTCGGCGCGGGCTCGACTTTGTCGGGCCACACCCTGGAGATCGACGCCGGTGAGATCGACTCTTACACCGCTCCTTATGAGCTCGTTCGTCAGATGCGGGCGAGCATCGTGGTCCTCGGGCCGTTGGTCGCCCGGTTCGGCGAGGCGGAGGTATCGGCTCCCGGAGGTTGCAACCTGGGGCTCCGTAAGTTCAACTTCCATCTGGATGGACTGCGCGCGCTCGGGGCCGAGGTGGAACTGGACCACGGCTTTATCAAGGCGACGGCTCCCAATGGGCTGCGCGGCGCGGAGGTTAACTTCGAGTACCCGAGCGTGACGGCAACGGAGAACGTGATGATGGCCGCCGTTTTGGCCGATGGCATGACCATTATCGAGAACGGCGCCCGCGAGCCGGAAGTGGTTGACCTCGCCGATTTCCTCAACCTGATGGGTGCCAGGATCCAGGGCGCCGGCTCCGGCCGTATCGTTATAGAAGGCGTCGAAGAGTTGCATCCGGTCGAGTGGACCATAATGCCGGATCGTATCGAGGCGGGCACGTTTATTATGGCGACCGCCGCGACCGGCGGCGACGTTCTGGTCAGGAACGCCGTACCGGGCCATCTCAAGATGGAGTTCGCAAAGCTTCGGGAGATGGGCGTAGATCTAGAGCCAGTCCAGGACGGTGTCCGGGTGCGGGTCGAAGATCCGGAAGAACTTGCCGGCGTCGATTTCTCCACGCTGCCGTTCCCCGGCTTCGCCACCGACCTCCAGGCGCAGATGATGGTGCTCTTTACCCAGGTATCCGGCGCGGGCATTATCACGGAGAACGTCTACGAGAACCGTCTTCAAGTCTCGGAAGAGTTGAACCGCATGAACGCCGGTATAGACCTCTTCGGCGGGCACCGGGCGCTAGTGCGGGGACCGCGCAAGCTCTCCGGCACCATCGTCCAGGCGCCGGATCTGCGCGGAGGAGCCGCCCTCGTGATGGCGGGACTGGTGGCCGATGGCACGACGGTCGTTGACGGTGCGAAACACATCCTGCGCGGCTACGAAGACTTCGCGGAGAAGCTCTCCGGGCTTGACGCGACGGTCGCTTTCGAGAGCCGGGAAGGCGTGTCCGTAATTTCCTGAGCGCGCGACCGCCGCACACGCGAGTTTTTGGTTCAACTA
>JBBPZZ010000114.1:0-9243 GCA_038198445.1 Rubrobacterales bacterium | reverse complement strand
GATGGCGGCGGGCAGCGCGCTCGCGTTTGTGATCTGGAGCCTGGAAATATCTGCCGTGTACCTGATCGTGCAGGGCGTCGGGGGTACCGTGCCGTTCATGAAAGTCGCCTTTATCTTCGCCGTAAGCTCCATCGTCGGGCTTGTGTCAATGCTTCCCGGAGGCATCGGCGCCACCGAGGCCAGCCTGACGGGGATGTTTCGCGTCACGGCCGGGCTTGCAAGCGGCCCGGCCGCGGCCGCCACGCTAATTACCCGGCTCGTGACACTGTGGTTCGCCGCGTTCCTCGGGATACTTGGTCTCATGGCCATGCGGCGTCTTACGCCAAAACCGAAAGAGTAACCTTAGGAATAATCCTACTCAGCATTGTCTAAAGCACATTCACCGTCAAGCACGATGTTGGCGGAAGACCGCGCTCCTCAGAACAGCCGCAAGATGTAATGGAAAGTTAAGGCGCGGGTAAGCTTCCCGTAAGGTCCACTCCTTACCCTGGTGAGACATGGTTTTGTCGTCGCTCCACGGAAGGGGGGTACCCGAGGATAGGTAACGCGGGCCGCAATTGCAAGCCGCAGTGCCTGCGGCTTTGTCTGAAGGCCGGTCCGTGGGGATGCATCCATTCGAGTAAGGAGGTATAGATGTACCGCGTAGAGATAAGCCTCGTTTGCAGAAGGACTCTCGCTTTTGTTATGGTCGTGTTCTTGGCCCTGGTGTTGTCCACCTTTGCGGTGGGCGGCGCGAGGTTCGCCACGGCGCAAGAAACCGCCGCGTCGAATACCGAGAACGACGAGTTCCTGCCGAAGGAAAACCTCGTGATCAAGAGCGCCGTGGCCGTGGACCTGTCCAAAGACTTCGCCACCCTACCTCTGCACAAGGGCAACGTCGGCGGCGAGACTGTCTGGTTCGTCATAACTGACACCTCCGACAAAGCTACCGCGGAGAAACTCGGGCTGAACTTCGCCCCCAAGCTTTCCAATATCACCACTGGTTGCCCTCTCTGCGCGCAGCAGGTCGAGTCCAAGAGCCAGATACTGGGTGAGAGCGAGGTCACGTTCGAGGGCAAGCCCGACTTCAGTCCCGATCGTCTCCTTGAGCCCGGTCCTTCCTTCTTCCCGCCCCAACTGGCCCGTCCCGGCGCGATGGCGGATGACAAGTACAGTCCCTTTGTCCGCGTTAGGGGTAGCGACGTAGTCTACAACGCGCCCATCGTCGCGGTCGGCGACGGACCCTTCGATGTCACGACCCATACCAACACCCACGACCGGCTCCTGGCCATCGACACACAGAAGATGACCGTGGACATGGGCTTGATCCGTGGTTCTGCAAACGGAAAAGACATCGTCTACCTCAACTTCGACGCGTCTAACTCGGTCACGGCTACCCTCGAGCGGAGCATCTTCGTGCCGAACCTCGCCCTGTCGTCCTTCCCGAACGGCAGTACTCGCCAGGACTCGGCTCGCGCGGAGATCTTCACCTTCATGAATGGCCCGGTTGGCCAGGAAAGTCCCCCGGCGCAGGGGATCCGCCACCTCATCCGCGATGGTCTTAACGCGCAGGAGCTCAGCCTGAAGAACACGGATCTGCTGGAGGCCTTGCGCAACGGCGGCGACCTGGAGAACGTCTTCGAGGTCTTCCCCACGCTTCTCGACCCAACTCTCGCCCAGGCCTACACTCCCCTGTGGGACCTCAACGTAGGCGTGTGGAGCGATGCGGCGGTCGCCGAGGGACGCAACGTCGCGCTGAGGGACGCGAACGAGATCCGTGCCGTAGCGTCCACGGGAGAACTGACGTCACCCGGTGGGTTGCCTCTCGCCTCGTCGAACGAGGTCATCAACTGTCCGGCGCTAGGCTTCACAGGCAGGCCGCCACTCGTACCCGAGGTATCCACGGTCGCCACGCCCATCGCCGGTCCTCTTCCCGACCCCGTTCGTGCCGCCATCAACTCCGCCGCTGCTGATCCCGAGGTTTCCGCCCCTACTATTCCGGAAACGGGCAGCGCAGCGCTTCCAGACACGGCTGGCGCAACGCTTCCGGACACGGGCGGAGTGCCGTTCGCCGGACTGTCTGGCCCACGCTAGACTAACCCGAAGAGGAGCTAGAGGGGCAGGTCGGAGAAACCCTGCCCCTCTAGTGATTTCAAATGGACTAAACGTCCGTGGATGGTTGCTAGTTGTCCTGGAAACATGCGCCGCCCCGCGCCAGTTTATTGCTTGGAGGAATTCGAGAGGAAATGTGGAATGTCTGAAACCTTGATAGGTGATTACGCTCTCTTATCTGACTGTCAGTCGGCTGCCCTGGTGAAGCGAGATGGCTCCGTGGAATGGTACTGCCCCGAACGCTTCGACTCGCCCTCGGTCTTCGCTCGTCTGCTGGACGGTGAGGGTGGTCATTGGTCCATTCGGCCTACCGGAGAATACGAAACCGAACGCGCCTACCTGGAGGACACGATGGTGCTGAGCACCGAGTTCCGCGCGCCCGGTGGCAGGGTCGCCCTAACGGACGCCCTCGCTCTCGGGAGTGGCGAACGCGGACACGAGATCGGATTGCATAGCCCCCGCCAGCTTCTACGCCGCATAGAAGGGCTCGAAGGCGAGGTGGAGATGGAATTAGAGTTCGTCCCACGCCTCGAATACGGTCTAACCACTCCGCTCGTAGTGCCCACGGAGGACGGCGTCGTGGTCCGCGGCGGGCCGGTCGAGCTTCGCTTGATCTCCAACCGACAACTGGACGTAGAGGAGACCAGGTCCACGGCCCGCTTCGTGGTGCGTTCGGGCGAAACGGCGGAGTTCGCCATGACCTACCGGCGGGCGTTCGACGACGAGGAGGCTTCGCCCGGCGTAGACGTCGCGGCGGAGTTGGAGAATACTATCGAGGGATGGAAGTCCTGGTCGGAGATGCACGGCGGTTACGAGGGTTCGTACAGAGACGAGGTTCGGCGCAGCGCGCTGGTGCTCCAGGGTCTCACCTATGCTCCGACCGGCGCAGTGGTGGCCGCGGCCCCCACCTCACTGCCCGAACAACACGGCGGGGGGGTGGATTGGGACTATCGCTTCGCCGGGCTCAGGGACCTCAGCCGAACGGTGCGAGCGCGGTGGGTCGCGGCGTGTCCCGACGAGCCGAAGCGGTTCTTCGGGTGGGTGGATCACGCCACCGGCGGGCGCTTCAGTGAGGACCAGCACGTCCAGATTATGTTCGGCGTCGAGGGTGAACGGGACCTCACCGAGCACACCCTCGACCATCTGGCGGGGTTTCAGAACAGCTCCCCGGTTCGGGTCGGCAACGACGCCTGGAATCAGAATCAGCTCGACGTGCTTGGGGAAGTGGTGGACGCCGCGCACCTGCTCCGGGATCATCTCGGCGAAAAGTTCGACGCGCCCCTGGCGCGTTTGATCCGCAGGCTCGCCGACCGGGCCGCCGAACGCTGGCGGGAGCCGGATGCCGGCATGTGGGAGGCCCGCGACGCCGAGAGGCAATACCTCACCTCCAAGGTGATGTGTTGGGTCGCCCTCGACCGGGCCATAGATCTCGCCCCCCGGCTCGGCGAGCACGCCAACCTCGGAGACTGGAAAGCAGCCCGCGAAGAAGTCAAGACGGCTATCCTGGAGCAGGGCTGGAGTGAGGAGGCCGGCGCCTACTCGGGGGCTTTCGACTCGAACAACCTGGACGCCTCGGTCCTCTTGATGCCGCTGGTCGGCTTCCTGCCCGCCGACGATCAGCGCATGTGGGCCACCATCGAGAAGATAGAGAGCGAGTTGATGTGGGACGGGCTGGTCCACCGCTGGGCCGGCGACGACAACGGCGGCTTCATCATCTGCACGTACTGGATGGTGGAGTGCCTCGCACTGGCGGGGGAGGTAGAGCGGGCCACGCAACTCTTCGAGCGGACCAATGCCTACGCCAACGACCTGGGGCTCCTCGCCGAGGAGGTCGACGGAGAGACAGGAGAGTTTTTGGGGAACTTTCCCCAGGCGTTCTCGCACGTGGGACTAATCAACGCGGCCTGGACTTTGTCTCAAGCAAGAGATGCGAAGTTCCCTGGCGCAGAGTAGACCCAGCGGTCGGCAGGACTGCCCTCCGGCGGATTTGGAAGACCACAGATCAAAACATTATGGAAAAGGAGAAATATATGAAATTCGGCATTATTGGGCTCGGAAAGATGGGCGGCAACCTCGCCTTGCAGGCTCTGGAGAAGGGACACGAGGTCGTTGGCTCGTCTAACTCGGTCAAGGACGAAATCTCCGAGGCGGGGGCACAGGTGCTCGATTCTCCCGCCGAGGTCGCGGCGGCGCTCCCCACGCCTCGCGTCGTTTTTCTCTACCTGCCCGCCGGAGAGATCACCGGCAAGGTGGCGGAGGAACTGGGCGAGGCCCTCGAACCCGGAGATGTGATCGTCGAGGCTGGCAATTCTCACTGGAAAGACTCCAAGCGCCGCCACCAAGAGTTCAAGGAACGCGGCATCCACTTCCTCGACTGCGGGACCAGTGGCGGTGTCGATGGGGCTCGAAACGGGGCTTGCTTCATGGTGGGCGGTGACAAGGAAGCATATGAGATCGTGGAACCCGTTTTCAAGGACCTCGCTGTAGAGGACGGCTCGTTGTACGTGGGATCGTCCGGGTCGGGCCACTTCGTCAAACTCATGCACAACATGATCGAGTTCGGCATGGTCCAGGCCATCGGAGAGGGTGTCGAGCTGCTCATGCGCTCGGAGTACGAGTTGGATATGCCCGCTCTCTTTCACAACTGGAACCACGGTTCCGTGATCCGGAGCTGGCTCGTGGAGCTTATGGAAGAGGGGTTCCGGGATTATGGCGATCTCTCCTCGCTCGAGTCCCAGGTCGAGGACACTGGCGAACAGGTCTGGGGCGTCCAGTACGCGATGGATAAGGAAGTCCCGATACCACTCCTCGCCCAGGCGGTCTGGGGCTTCTACGAATCCAGGGATGCCGATCGTCCCTGGGCCAAGGCCGTGGCGGTCATGCGTCACGAGTACGGCGACCATCCGCTCAAGGAGAAGTAACGGTGTCAGACGAAGACGACCCTAGGAAGGAGTTGAGCGGCAATGGAGCGAAGACTCGACGGTAAGGTGGCTCTCGTCACCGGCGCGTCTGGCGGAATCGGGAAATCCGTTGCGGTGCGCCTGGGACGCGAGGGAGCCGCGGTTGGCGTCAACCACCTGTCGGAGTCGGATAAAGAGGGAGCCGAGAAGACCGCGCGGGAGATCACGGATTCCGGCGGCGCCGCCGCCGCCATTCAGGGGGACGTCTCGAAGGAAAGCGACGCCGCGCGGATGGTGCGGGAGGTCATCGAGGAGTTCGGGCGGCTGGACATTCTGGTGAACAACGCCGGGATAGAGAACGAGCGTCCCTTTCTGGAGATGAGCCTGGAGGATTGGGAGGCGGTAGTCTCGGTGAACCTCACGGGGGCGTTCCTGATGTGCCGGGAGGCCATGAGGGTGATGGTGGAGAGTGGAGGCGGGGTGGTAATCAACATGTCCAGCGTCCACCAGCGCATCCCCTGGCCCCACTTCACCCACTACGCGGCGGCGAAGGGCGGACTCAAGATGCTGACCGAGACCCTGGCGCTGGAGTTTGCTAAGAGAAAGATCAGGGTGAACGCCGTGGCCCCCGGCGCCATGGCAACGCCCATAAACCAGGAGAAACTCGACGACCCGGAGCAGCGGGCGGCGGTAGAGAAACTCATTCCCTGGGGACGGTGGGGCGAGCCGGACGAGGCCGCCGCTTGCGTGGCGTTTCTGGCCTCCGACGAGGCATCCTACGTCACCGGCGCTACGCTGTTCGTGGACGGCGGAATGGCTCTCTACCCAGGCTTCGAGGCCGGCGGCGGGTAGCGCTAAACGGAACTACGAGCGGCCGAATGGCCCGTCATCGGCGTCCTGTTCGGGTTGCTGTCGGGTGCTCTACCGACGCGGACGATGAGGTTCACACCATTGGCAATGCTGTCCCTGACGGTCGGGTGAGGTTGAAAACAGTATTAACATCCTTGTAAGAAGTTGGTAACGGCCACGTAAGGTCTGCGAATTAACATTCCTGGTATGTAAAGATGAGCCTAGGAGGCGAACTTCGAGCCAACGGCAATTCTTTAGCACATGGGCCCCACCTGCCTCGCGGTCTTTGTATGAATGCTATTCCTCCACGAGAAGGCGGGAGAACGGAAGCCTAGATGGCGAAGATCCTGATCGTAGACGACGAACCGAACATCCGAGAGGTCGTGGACCTATATCTGCGGCAGGACGGGTACGCCGTGGTTTCGGCCGCCGACGGGGAGGAGGCGTTGGGGTTGTACCGGCGGGAACGGCCCGATCTGGTGATCCTGGATCTAATACTTCCCGGACTGGACGGGCTCGAGGTGTGTCGCCGTATCCAGGAGGAACGGCGGGTGCCCCTGATCATGCTTACCGCCAGGGGCGAAGAGGCGGATCGCATCCTCGGTCTAGACGCGGGTGCCGACGACTACGTGGTCAAGCCCTTCAGGCCGCGCGAGCTGATGGCGCGCGTCTCGGTGCTGCTCCGTGAGACGGAGGCCCAGGCGGACCAGGCGGACGGTGGGGCGTTTGCGTCCGATGGGCTGTGCATGGACCCGAACACTCGTGAGGTGGTGGTCCGCGGAGCGCCCGCGACGCTCACGGCGCGGGAGTTCGATCTCCTCTATTATATGGCGTCGAGCCCCGGACATACATTTACGCGGGACGAACTGATGGAGGCGGTCTGGGATCACGAGTTCGCCGCTGAGCCCAGCGCCGTCACCATGCATGTGCGCCGCCTGCGCGAGAAAATTGAGGCAGACCCCGGTCAGCCGCGCCACCTGCAAACCGTGTGGGGCGTGGGCTACCGGTTTGACAGCGAGTGACGAACCGTTTGCGGGCCATTGGCGTTGCACTGCTGTTCCTGGCAGGTGCTTTAGCGATTACCATTCTCTTCGCCGCAACCGTGGCTGGGGTGCCGACGAGCGACATCCCGAGGCTGACGTCAGTCCTCGTCGGCGCCGGCGCTGGCGTCGGCCTGTGCGGAATGCTGCTCACGCGGCCGGCCGTGCTCCGGCGCTTCGGCAGCGTGCGAGGGCAGCTCGTGGGCGTCGGTTTGGTGGGCAATCTACTCTTGCTCGGCATGGTGGTGGCCGGGGCCGCGACGATGTTCATCTCGTTGCGCGACCTTTCGATTCTGCTAACCATGTTGCTGTTCGCGGCGCTGCTGGCGCTCGGTCTCGGCCTGCGCGGGGCGTCGCCGCTGGAGCGGCGCATCAACCGTGTCCGGACAGGGACGGCGCGGCTCGCGGGAGGCGAGTTCGAGACGGAGTTACCGGTCGAAGGGCGCGATGAGATCGCTGATCTCGCCAGGGACTTCAATCGTATGGTCGTAAGGCTGCGAGAGATGACGGAACGCGAGCGTGGATTCGAACGGGCGCGCCGGGACCTGATCGCCGCTGTCTCCCACGACCTGCGCACCCCTCTGGCGGCTACGCTGGCCCTGGTCGAGGCGGTGGCGGACGACGTCGCTCCGAATCCGGAGACCGAGGCCCGTTACCTCTCCTCCGCCCGGAGGGAACTTGCGAACCTAGGACGGCTCGTGAACGATCTCTTCGAGCTCGTTCAGATAGACGCTGGTGTGCTGCGCCCGAACCTGGAGCCGGCCTCGCTGCACGACCTGATCTCCGACACCCTCGCGAGCTTCCAGCCTCAGGCTCAAATCGGAGGCGTGCGGTTGATCGGCGAAGCTCCGAAGAACGTAGACCCGGTGCTTATGGATCTCCCCCGGCTCGGACGCGTGCTCCAGAACCTGATCTCCAACGCCCTTCGCTACACCCCCGCGGGCGGCACCGTCTCTGTACGGGCCGAACCCCAGGGCAAGGAGGTGAGGGTGGAGGTCGCCGACACCGGCAGAGGAATCTCCCCGGTAGACCTCCCGCGCGTCTTCGAGCGCTCATTCCGGGGCGAGGAGCCGCGGACGCACTCGCAGGAAGAAGGCGTTCCCGGCACCGGGCTGGGGCTGGCGATAGCGCAGGGACTCGTGGAGGCGCATGGCAGCACGATAAATGTTGAGAGCGAGATCGGCGAAGGCACACGCTTCTGCTTTACGTTGCGCCGCGCCTAGGATACCAGGCTCCTCTCACCATCCGGCGCACGCGCAAGGGTCCCGCGGACCGGCGGTGCCAAACTATCCTTGCTCTGACTAACCATGTTCGTCTTAGTTCAACTGTAAATGGCTGCTTCGAGCTCAAACTGTTTAGCTTTTCGTAAGAGACTGTCAAGGAGTCCGTAAGGTCTGCCGCATAGATTGTAGTTGGGGAAAAGCCCAGAAAGGAGGTAGGTCAGTATGTCGGCCGATTGAGGATGTAAGGAACCTACTGTGACAAGAACTTCAAAGAAAGGAACTAAAGAAGATGAGGAAACTAATGGTGCTGGCGGCGATGCTGGCGTTGATGCTGGTTGCTGCTGCTCCCGCATTTGCGGAGGTGACCGCTATCGACAACAGCAACGACACCACGTTCGACAATAGCTTCAACACGGTCGAGTTCGGTAATCAGGGTGGCGGTTTCGATAATGGCTTCAACAATGGCTTCGGTGGCGGTAGTTCCGGTAGCAGCGGCTTCGATAACGGCTTCAACAACAGCCTCTTCGATAACGGCTTCCCGTTCAACAATGGATTCCCGTTCAATGACGGTTTCGATAGCGGCTTCGGCAGCGGCTCCGTAGACGTCACGCAGACCCAGAGCGGTGACGCTAACGCTGTCGCCGTCGATAACTCCGCGGCAGCAGCGTCCATAGATCAGAGCATCGATGTCTCCAGCACGCAGGACAGCGGTGGCTTCGGTGGCGGCAGTTCCGGTAGCGATAGTTCCGGTAGTGGCGGCAGCTTCGGTAGCGGCGGCTTCTAGAACTTCTGCGGACGGGTAAAGATGGGCCGGCCTTCTGGGTCGGCCCATCGCCTGTGGAGGACAGATTTTTCTGAGTCCGGGTCAATCGCGGTCCATGCCAGGAGGGTCGGGGAATCGAGCAAGTAATGTTGCCGGTCCTGGACATCGTGCCTCCGCCAACCGAATGGGAATCCAGGGGATCGCCGTCGAGGCTTCCCACCGCTTCGTGTACGCTATCGTCACCGCAAGCTGCTTCTTGCTCGATAAGTGATCGTACAAATTGCTCCTGAATAGGTTTCATGAGGTGAAAATAGGATGACTGGACGGAGTGGACGACGAGGGATCACCAGACAACGTTTCCTGGGAATATCATCTCT
>JBBPZZ010000113.1:0-7075 GCA_038198445.1 Rubrobacterales bacterium | reverse complement strand
GGATCTCACGCAGCCGGTCCTGGGCTTCCCCGATCTCATCCTTCCGCTCCTGAACCCCGTCCAAAGCAGCTTCCGCTGAAGTCGGACCAAAAAAGGCCATGACACCAAAGACACCCAACAGCAACGCTACCCTTAAATGTCAAGACATGCAGACCCGTCTCCTTCTAGCTATAGTTCATCCACAAACAACTCAGCTTTCAGGAGAATCCCCCCTCCTAAAATCCGCCATACTTTAAGCAACCATTACACTTCACGCAATACCCCATATGTTGCATATCCCGCCGCATCAACCACTAGATAGGCTCTAACAAGCGGATAAGTTGTTTCTCGCGCGAAACCAATTCTTAATGAATTTTAATACTCTCGACATGTTATGAGTCGCTTAGAGACACAGTGCGCTGGTGTGTCGGTTGAAGCTATATACATCTATTGAGGTCCGTGACTTGCGAAGAAGGTGCGTGGAAAGTTCGTCGTGGCTTGACAAACCCTTGCAGGATGGCATAACCTTCACGAACCTGTAAGCGAGTGAGTGAGGGACTCTTGTTAGGAGTTTCGGAAGACAGTCAGATAGAGATCTCCGGTCTCAAGCTCGCTGCTGCCCACAAGCTCACTCCTCCAATTCACCCACGAGTACCCACGGAAGTTGTCCCAGGAGTCCTACGGCGACTAATTAGCCGGGCGGGCCGGGACAGCTTCATCCGGTCCGCCTAGAGCCGTAAGCTCGGGGACAAACCCCGTTCTACCGGCAAGGCCGAGACGAAATTCTCTTTATTAGAATGGGGTAAACCGTGGAAAACACCGCTCTTAGAATCGAATACAAGCCGCGCACTGGAAGCGAGGCGATGTGCGAGGCGCTGCTGGACGAAGGGGTCGAGTACCTGTTCGGGTATCCGGGCGGCGCGATCATGCCGTTCTACGATGCCCTCCCCGACTACCCACTAAAACACGTCCTCACCCGCCACGAGCAGGCCGCGGCCCACGCCGCCGACGGATACGCGCGGGCGACGGGCCGGGTCGGGGTGGTCGTGGCGACCAGTGGTCCGGGCGCGACTAACATCGTAACCGGGCTCGCGACGGCGCAGATGGACTCGGTGCCGCTCGTGGCGATCACCGGCCAGGTCGGACGTCCCGCCCTGGGCAAGGACTCCTTCCAGGAGACGAACGTGATGGGCATGACGCTACCCTTCACCAAGCATTCGTTCCTGATCGAAGACCCGGACGAGCTGTACCCGACGATGCGGCGGGCGTTCGAGATCGCCCGCAGCGGCCGTCCCGGCCCGGTCCTCGTGGACGTGCCGAAGGACGTGCAGTTCGCCGCATGCAACGACAACGGATACCGTCGTCTGCGCGAAGCCCCGGCGCCAGTCGAGTCGCCGGGCCTGGAGCGGGCGGCGATGCTGCTGCGGAAGGCGAAGCGGCCCATCATCCTGGCCGGACACGGTGTTACTCTCTCGGGCGCGGAGATGGAACTGCGGCTTCTGGCGGAGCGGACGGGGATTCCGGTGGTGACGACGCTGCTCGGGATCAGCGCGTTCCCGGACGACCATCCGCTTTATCTGGGCTGGCCGGGGATGCACGGGCAGGCGAGCGTCAACCGGGCGATAGACCGCTCGGACCTGTTGTTCGCCATCGGGATGCGCTTCGACGACAGGATCACCGGCGCCGCACACAAGTTCGCCCCGAACGCGAAGGTCATCCACGTAGACGTGGACCCGTCCGAGTTGGGCAAGGTCATCAAGCCGACCGTCGGGATAGCGGCGGACGCTAAATCAGCCCTGCGCGCCGTCCTCGGGCATCTCGAAGACGTCCCCGCCGAAGAAGCCGAGGGTTGCGCGGAGTGGCGCGAGGAGCTTACCGTGAGCCAGGAGCCGGAGAAGCGGCGCGAGGACGAGGCGCGTGGCAAGTACGGACCGATCCAGGTCATGGACGCCATAAGGGAGGCGACGGACGGCGACGTGCGGCTCGTCACGGACGTGGGGCAGCATCAGATGTGGGCCGCGCAGTTCTTCAAGTTCACGAAGGCGAACAGCCACATAACCAGCGGCGGCCTCGGCACGATGGGCTTCGCGCTCCCGGCGGCGATGGGCGTCGCGTTCGCCTACCCGGACGACGAGGTTTGGGTCGTCGCGGGCGACGGCGGCTTCCAGATGAACATCCAGGAGCTCGCCACCATCCGCGAGTTCGGTCTGAACATAAAGGTAGCGGTTCTCAACAACGGCTACCTGGGGATGGTGCGCCAGTGGCAGCAGTTCTTCCACAACCGCCGCTACTCGGAGACCCCGATCACCGGCCCCAACTACGAGCATCTTACCGCCGCCTACGGGCTCGCCGGACGCACGATCCGGGAAGGCGACGACGTGGAGGAGGCGATCCGGTGGGCGCGGGAGACGCCGGGATGCACGATCCTCGACTTCCACATCGACCCCGAGGCGAACGTGTACCCCATGATCCCATCCGGCATGAGCGTCAACGAGATGATCGAAGAAGATGGCGCCTAGAGCGACGGACGTGGCGCTCAACTCCATAGAGGTCCGCTTCACCGGCGGGATGCTCGCCCTGAACCGCTTCCTCATGACGCTCCAGAACAAGCGGATGCCGGTCGCGGGTTTCACCCTGGGCCGGGACGCTGGCGGGATGCGCGCCACCATCCTGCTCGACTGCCCGCCCGAGACAGCGCTGCGCTACACCGCACTCCTCTCCGCCCTGGAAGACGTGGAAGAGGCCGGTCCCGCGAAAGAGAGCCTGGAGGTCGTCCTGCTCAAGACCGGCGGCGATTGGCGCGAGTCGGCGACGCAGGCGGGGATCGAAGCGCACGAGAGCGATGGGACAGTGGTCGCGTCGGGAGAACCCGAGAAAGTGGAGGGCTGGCTCGCGTCTCTGGACGATAAAGTAGAAGACATGGTTCGGCTGGGGCCTGTGGCCCGGCCGGGGAACGGAGGAGTTTAGATGGCACGGGTATACCGCGAAGCTGATATTGGAAATGAGATCACTCAGAAGAAAGTCGCGATCCTCGGCTACGGCAGCCAGGGTCACGCCCACGCGCTGAACCTGAAGGACTCCGGCTGCGAAGTCGGGGTCGGGCTCTACGAGGGATCTAAGAGCTGGCCGAAAGCCGAAGAGGAAGGCCTGAAGGTCATGACCATCGCCGACGCGGTGCAGTGGGCCGACGTGGTGATGATGCTCCTCCCGGACGAGAAGCAGTCGGCCGTGTTCAAGGCGGAGGTAGAGCCGAACCTGTCGGAGGGCATGCTCATGCTCTTCGCGCACGGCTTCAACATCCACTTCAACCAGATCGTGGTTCCGCCGGAGGTGGACCTGGGGCTCGTCGCTCCGAAGGGGCCGGGCCACGTCCTGCGCCGACTGTACGTCGAAGGCAAGGGGATGCCGTCGCTCTTCGCGGTGGAGAACGACGCTTCGGGCCAGGCGCACGACTTGATCCTCTCTTACGCCCGCGGCATCGGGTCCGGGCGCGCCGGCATCATCGAGACCACCTTCGCCGAGGAGACCGAGACGGACCTCTTCGGGGAACAGGCGGTGCTCTGCGGCGGGTTGAGCGCCCTCCTGACAGCCGGTTTCGAGACGCTGGTGGAGGCGGGTTATCAGCCGGAGCTTGCCTATTACGAGTGCGTGAACGAGCTAAAGCTGATCGTGGACCTCATCTACGAGGGCGGCCTCGCTCAGATGCGCTACTCGATCTCCAACACCGCCGAGTACGGCGACTACACCGCCGGGCCGAAGATCGTTGACGAAGGCACGAAGGAGCGGATGCGCGGCATCCTGGCAGACATCCAGAGCGGCAAGTTCGCCCGTGAGTGGGTGCTGGAGAACCAGGCCGGCGCGGCGAGCTTCCTCGCGATGCGCCGCCGGGAGGCCGAAGGTCATGTGTCCAGGGTCGGAGACCAGTTGCGGGCGCTTGCGGCCGAAGGAGCCGAGGAGCCGGCGACCGCTCAATCGGGAGGTGCTCTATGAGCCGCAAGGCATTCGCCGCTTCGGACGCCGAGTGGGCCTACCACGGCGGCGAGATGGTCAAGATGGGAGACATACGCCTCTCCCCCGCCACCCACGCCCTGAACTACGGCACGGGCGTCTTCGAGGGCATCCGGGCGTACTGGAACGAGGAGCGCGGGACGCTGCAGGTCCTCAAGCTGCGCGAGCACTACGAGCGGTTCGAGAAATCCTGCCGGACTTTGAGGATAGACACGCCGCACACGGTGGACGAGTTGTGCGACATCACGCTGGAAATACTCAAGCGCAACGCCCCGCGCGAGGACACCTACATCCGGCCGCTGGCCTACAAGTCCGCCGAGTCGGTCGGGGTCAACCTCAAGGGCGAATCTCAGCTTTCGATCTTCACGGTCCCGATGGGCAACTACGTGGAGCTTACGGGCCTCAAGTGCTGCGTCTCCTCGTGGAGGAGGGTTGCGGACAACGCGATCCCGACGCGCGCCAAATGCACCGGCTCCTACGTCAACACGGCGCTCGCGGTGGACACCGCGCACCGGGCGGGCTACGACGACGCCATCTTCCTAACGCACGACGGGTTCGTCTCCGAGGCCAGCGCGGCCAACATCTTCCTTATCAGGAAAGATCAGCTAATAACGCCGCCCGTAACGGCGGACATCCTCGAAGGAATAACCCGTGACGCGGTGATGGATCTGGCCGACAAAGAATTCGGCATGAAGACCGAGGAGCGAAACGTCGGTCGCACCGAACTCTACGCCGCCGACGAGGTCTTCCTGACAGGCACCGGCTTCCAGATAGCTCCCGTTACCGAGATAGACGATAGGCCCATCGGTACTGGCGGCATCGGCCCGTTCGCCGAGAGGTTACAGGAGATGTACTTCAAGGCCGCGCGCGGCGAGCTGGACAGGTATGCCGACTGGACCATCGCCGTCGAGGTTGCGGAAGGGGCGCGGCAATGAGATACTATCGCCTCACATGAAGGTGAGCTTCTAACATTTTGCGCGTTTCTCCAGTCATCCTACGACTAACCAGGGTGGCCGCCGGGCGAATTATCAGCCCCGGCCTTTAGCCGGCTGCCCGCCGCCACCAATCACCCAAGAGCAGTAGTTTAAATCTAGTTTTCAACGTAGGGAGATGAGAGACATATGCGTCGAGTAGAGATCTTCGACACCACGCTTCGGGATGGCGAGCAGTCGCCGGGTATCTCGCTGTCGGTAGAGGAGAAGGTAGAGATAGCCCGCCAGCTCGCGCGGCTGCGGGTAGACGTGATCGAAGCCGGCTTCCCGATCACCTCCGAGGGCGACTTCGAGTCCGTCTCCCGCATCGCCGCCGAGGTGAAAGGCCCAACGATCGCCGGGCTCTCCCGCATCCACGAGCAGGACATCGAACGCGCCTGGGAAGCGGTCCAGTGGTCGGAGAAGCCCCGCATCCATACCTTCGTCGGCACCTCGGACCTGCACATCGAGCACCAGATGCGCTCTAACCAGAGAGACATACTCGTCCGCGCCGGTGAGGCGGTTCGATTCGCCAAGAGCCTCTGCCCCAACGTAGAGTTCTCTCCGATGGACGCGACGCGGACGGATATCGGGTATCTCTCCGATGTCGTCGCGGCGGCCGTGGAGGCCGGGGCGGACGTGGTGAATATTGCGGATACGGTTGGTTACACGACGCCGCCGGAGTTCATGGCGTTCCTGAGAGAGCTCCAGGAGCGGGTACCGGGCCTCAGGAATAGGGTGCTCTCGGTACACTGCCACGACGACCTGGGGATGGCGGTCGCGAACTCGCTCGCGGGAGTCGAGGTCGGGGCGCGCCAGATCGAGGTGGCTGTAAACGGTATCGGGGAGCGGGCCGGTAACGCCTCTCTCGAAGAGGTCGTGATGGCGCTCGCGACGCGCGGCGACTTCTACGACGTGGAGGTGGACATAGAGACGCGCCAACTCGCCAACACGAGCCGCATGGTCTCGAACATAACCGGCTACGAGGTGCCGCCGAACAAGGCCATCGTCGGACGCAACGCCTTCCTGCACGAGTCCGGCATCCACCAGGACGGGGTCCTCAAGGACCGCCGAACGTTCGAGATCATGACGAAAGAAGACATCGGCCTGGAAGGCACGAACATCTTCCTCGGCAAGCACTCCGGCCGTCACGCCCTCAAGGACGCCCTGGAGGAGCTCGGCTACTACGTGGAGGGCGAGGTACTCAAGCGGGCGTTCGTGCGCTTCAAGGAGATAGCCGACCACAAGAAGACCGTCACGGCCGCCGACCTCGAAGCCATAGCCGCCGACGAGGTTGGCTCCTTCGAGGGCAAGTTCGTAATGGAGTCGTTCCGGGTAGTCGCGGCGACGGGCCGCCAGAGCCGGGCGGCGGTGACGATCTCGCACGCCGAACACGGCACGTTCGAGGCGGAGGCCGAGGGTGAAGGTCCGGTTGACGCGGTTTTCCGCGCCATCGACGCCGCGACGAACATCAAGGGACGCCTGACGGACTTCCGCATCGACGCCGTTACGGGCGGCAAGGACGCCCTCGGCGAGGTGCGGGTCTCGGTGGACTTCGAGGGCAACGAGTACGCCGGGCGCGGCCTCTCGCAGGACGTGGTCGAGGCGGCCGCGCGCGCCTACGTGCGGGCGGTCAACGTCTACACGGCCGGCAGGGTCGGGGCCGCGTGGGCCACACCTTAGCAGTGGGGACGCCGCGCCGGTGATGCGGGAAACTCCCTTGCTTCCAGGCTACGAGCGGGTGGACGGCGCGGTACCGTTCGTCCACCCGCCGGGGCTGGCAGAGCAGTCGCGGGAAGTCCGACGCCGCCTCACACAAGGCGCCGAAGCATTGGCGGAGATGCTGGACGTAGAGCCGCCGGTGCTTACGGTCATGCTCGTCGCGGACGAGGACTGGAAAGACGCGCCACGAGAGAACGAGCATCCCTACCCGCCGGGCCTGCCGTACTTCACCCGTTCGACCAACCCTTCAGCGTTAGTGTTGCCGGAAAATCTCTCACCGGATATAACACCACGCACACAAGCGACACTTCCGCTAACTATCTGGCACGAGCTGGCCCACGCTTTCCTTCTCCAGCGGGAGGTTGTGCGGACTCCGGCCTGGCTCCAGGAGTTCG
>JBBPZZ010000112.1:0-4025 GCA_038198445.1 Rubrobacterales bacterium | reverse complement strand
GGAGAAGCCGAACTGGAGGACCTTCATCCCCGGCAGGCCGGCTTTCTTTCGGAGGACGTGGACTTCGGGCGTTATGTCTCCCAGGTCTTCGGCGATGAGCGGTAGCGTTCCTCCGGTACCCAGCGCCGAACGCAGGGTCTCGAAGAGGTCCAGGCCAGGCCCTTTTACCCATTGACCATTCGTGGCGGTCTCTTCGCCGGCCGGTATCTCCCAGTACGCCTCGAAGCCCCGGAAGTGGTCGACGCGCACGGCGTCGCAGAGCGTGAGCGCCATCCGCATCCGCTCGACCCACCAGGAATAGCCATCCGCGCGCATCCGGTCCCAGCGGTAGAGCGGGTTGCCCCAGAGCTGTCCCGTATCCGAGAAGTAGTCCGGCGGCACCCCGGACACCACCGTGGACTGGCCGTATTCATCCAGATAGAAAAGATCCTGGTTCGCCCACACGTCGGCTGAGTCGTGAGAGACGAAGATGGGCAGGTCTCCCACGACCTCTATCCCCGCCTCGTTCGCCGCCCGCTTCACGTCCTTCCACTGGCGGAAGAAGACGAACTGGACGAACTCGTGGTATGAGATCTCCTCCGCAAGCTCCGTCTCCGCCCGCCTCAGCGTCCCAGGCTCCCGGCGCGCCAGACCTCTCTCCCAGCGGCTCCACAGCTCTTCGGCGAAACGCTCCTTGAGCGCCGCGTACAGCGCGTAGTCCCGCAGCCAGTGACCGTGCTCCTCCCGGAAATGTTGAAATTCCTTGCCGGGTTTCGCCCGTCCGTAAGCCTCGCGCAGCAGCTTCCTCTTGGCGGCGTTTACCGCCGGATAGTTAACCAGCCCATGTCCCTGGTTCGCGCCGGCGGTCTCCAGCAGCCCGTCCTCCGCCAGACGCTCCGTGCTGATGAGGAGCGGGTTTCCGGCGAAGGCCGAGTACGAGGAGTACGGCGAGCCTCCGGCGTCCGGCGGGCCGAGGGGTAGGACCTGCCAGATCTTCTGCCCGCCCTGCTTCAAGAACCCGACGAAACGGAACGCTTCCGGCCCCAACTCCCCAATACCGTATGGTCCCGGCAAGGAGGTGGGGTGGAGAAGTATCCCCGCGGAGCGGCCGGATCTCGAGTCGTTACCCACCCGGCGGATTCTAGCGTTTCCCGGCAGTGTTTTTTCGATCCCCGAAACCAGCTACGAACCGGCACGCCTCCTTGGGAGAACGCAACACCAGCGCGGCCCTGAGGTGGGAGTATCGGCTGAGCTTCTGGAGGATGCCAGGGCGCTGTTCGGTTGGGTATCTCCAGAGGTACTTGAGGAACCCGAAGGTAATACGTTCCGGGCAACCCGGAGCCATGTCCGGTCTGGACCTACCGGCGTGGCGGAGGCGGCGTGATATGACGCGCCGGATGCACAGGATTCTTGGAAAGTCCAGGAAGATTACGGCGTCCGCCGCTTCGAGCCGGATGTCGAGGGTGCGGCCGTAGTTGCCGTCCATGATCCAGCCTTCCCGCCCGATCAGTCGGCGCACGACCCTGGTCCACTCATCGCGCGGCGTCTCCTCCCAGCCCGGCCTCCAATAGAGCCGGTCCAGGTGGAACACGTCCAGGTCCAGAGCTTCTCCGAGCCGCGTGGCGAGGGTGCTCTTGCCGGAGCCGCCCGGCCCAATCACCAGTATCCGCCGGGCTCCCTGAAGGCTCTCTATTCCGGCGTCGTTCACGCCGGAGATCTTAGCAGCGGAGCCTAGTCGATGACCTGCTGACTCAGGGCGCGCGGGTCGAAGTAGGCGTAGAAGCGGGAGACTTTGTCGCCATCTATTTCGAGGATGCTCACGCCCTCGTAGGTAACGGTGTCGCCGTTGGAGGTCCCCTCTGTCGTCCATTCCAGCGCCGCCCGGCCCTCGGAGGCGAAGACGTTGCGGAAAGTAGACTTCATCTCCCCAAAGGTCTTGCGGTAGTTGGTCCAGAACTCTCGGGCGCCCTCGTGGCCCTCGAACATCTTCGGGACCGCCACGTTGCCGACCTCGCAGCCTTCGGTGTAGGTCGAGACCATGGGGCCGGCGTCCTGATCCTCTTCCAACTTCCCGAGCGCCTGGATAAAGTTATCCGCTACCTCTTTCGACATTGAATCCCTCCTGATACGGATACAGTTTCCACGAGAGCATAGCTCGTGCCGCGTGAGATACTGTAAATCCGCACCCAGGAGAGATTACGGTTCTCAGACGCGGGGAGTCTCCTCTATTTCGGCGCGTTCGATCTTTTCTCCCGGCTCACGGGCGCGCTGCGGGTCGCGCTCCGGTATGGCGTTCACGACGTCCATTCCCTCTACGACTTCGCCGAAGATTGCGTGCCGGTCGTCCAGCCACGGCGTCGCCACGTGCGTGATGAAGAACTGCGAGCCGCCGGTATCCGGACCCGCGTTCGCCATCGAGAGGATACCGGGCCGGTCGTGACGGAGATCCGGGTGAAACTCATCCCGTATCCGGTAGCCAGGACCACCGGTACCCGTCCCCGTCGGGTCACCCGCCTGGACCATGAAGTCTTTGATGACGCGGTGGAAAGTCGTGCCGTCGAAGTACCCCTCCCGCGCCAGGAAGACGAAGTTATTCACCGTCTCCGGCGCCTCCTCGGCGAAGAGGCGCACCCGGATCTCACCCTTCCCGGTAACCAGGGTCGCGTAGTATTCGTTCGCCGGATCTAGCGCCATCTCGGGCGGGCTGCTGTAACTGTTCGCTGCCATCGGATATCCTCCAACTCTTTGCGTTATAGTGGCAAGCGCCTATGCTACCGCATCTTCGGGCACGTCGACCTCGCGGGTTGTGCCATATAGCGTTTCGGGTTTACAGGTATCAGGGGGAATGTCGTATGATCACCTCAGGAGGATGCCAGTGAAGATCACATTCTACGCCCATGCCAGCTTCCGGCTCGACGCCGACGGTCTCTCTATCGTCACCGACCCGTACACGCCCGGTCCCGATAACTCCAACTTCGACCCGATAGACGAGCCCGCCGACATCGTGATCATGTCCTCCGCCACCGACCGCTTCCACTCCGACCCGAGCCATGTGCGTGGAGACCCGGCTGTCGTCAACGCGCTGGAGCTGCCGCCGGAAGGCGAAGAAGTGCTGGGACTCCACATCCGTCCCTTCCCGGCGATGGAGAGCACGACCTTCGACTTCGGGCGCGACCCGGACGCGAACGCCCTGTACCTGTTTACGCTTGGCGGCGTGCGCGTACTGCACATGGGCGACATAGGGAACCCGGTCCCCGAGCCCCACCTCGAAGCTCTTCGCGGCAACGTGGACGTGCTCTTCGCCCTCGCGGGCGCCCACGCGACGATCCCACTGGATGACCTCGACGCCGCCATCGCCGCCATCGGTCCCCGCGCCGTCATCCCGATGCACTACTTCCACCCCCGTGGCGTGCTCGACATCGAACCAGTCGAAACCTTCCTCGAACGCCTCCCGACCGGCTCCATCACACGAGTCGGCGGACCACGGCTGGAGCTGACACCCGAAACGCTGCCCGCTGAGACTCACGTCTACGTGCTGGAGCAGTCGCGCGCTGAGTCAAACTGTCTCAAATCCTCGTAGGTAGGCTCTCAACCGGCCGGCTCCAGCATCAACGCTCTTCTTTTTAGCTCGTTTCAAATCCTCGTAGGTAGGCTCTCAACTCTTCACCGACGTACTCATTCTCTTCGAGCTTGCCGGAGTTTCAAATCCTCGTAGGTAGGCTCTCAACCTTCTTCGCGTTCTTATTGAGCGCCTGGTAGGCCGAGGTTTCAAATCCTCGTAGGTAGGCTCTCAACGAATGCGAGGTGGCGCACGTCTACACCCATGACAAGTTTCAAATCCTCGTAGGTAGGCTCTCAACTCCTCTCTGCGGCTGGTCCACACCGCCAAGCTGTATCGTTTCAAATCCTCGTAGGTAGGCTCTCAACGGGTATTCGTGGTGACCTTGTTGGACGGCATGGAGGCGTGTCAAATCCTCGTAGGTAGGCTCTCAACGAAGTGCGTGCAAGCGCTTCAGAGAGACAACCCCAGTTTCACATACTCGTAG
>JBBPZZ010000111.1:0-5623 GCA_038198445.1 Rubrobacterales bacterium | reverse complement strand
GTTTGTTAGAGGCAGTGCTGGCGGATAGGATTGGCCTGTGAGTTTTATCCTGACCGCGATCGGAACGTTAATACTCTTGCTGTCGTTCGCCGGAATCGCATTCGGCGTCTACATGTCTACCCACCCGAAAACGCGCGAGCCCGGCACCCTCTTCGCCATCTGGTGGGTTCCGGGCTTGAGCGCGGCGTGGGGAGTCATGCTGCGAGACCCGGTTACTTTCGTCATCGGCTCGTTCTGTTTTCTAGTCGCCGGGATAACGTTCTTCATTCATACAAACGGTTCGCGGAAACTCTCAGCGCGAGGTTCCAGAGACGCCGACCGGCGTTCGGCCCGCACCACCAGGGAAAACGAGACCCGAAGCGACCGCAAAGCTGCGTCCTGACCTTCCGCCCCACCCTGGTGCCCGCTGCCTCCAGAGACGCCAGCGTGAAATCAAATTCGTTATACTGGCGCGACGCGTGTCTTCGAGAAGGCTTCAGGGGAGGAGACCGATGGGAATAAACACGTTTGTCCGCGGACCTTCATCCATCGAGGAAAGGAAGTAAACGGTGGGGCTCATTCGCACGATTCTTGCACTGATAATCCTGGTCATACTCGTCCATATCGGCATGGTCTACCTGAACGTCGGGCAGGGTACGAACGGTTTGACCGACGCGATCTACAGCCTGGGCACCTTGCTGGAGTCTCCAGCCGTCGCGCTGCTAAACGCCCTGCCTCTTACCGCCCAACAACGGAACGTCGCTGACTCGGGCAACTTCTACGTCGTCGCCCTGGTCGCCGCCGCCGGTTACTTCATCCTGTACCTGCTGCTCGGCATCGGCAGGCGCGGCTAAAGGACTGCCGGCCAAACCTAACCATACCGGCCCATGAACCTCGTATCGAGCAGGTGCTTGAGCATCAGGGCCGAGCGTCCACGCCATACTAGAGAGCCGTGGATCGCAAGTCCCGTCCCGTCTCCCAGGTTGAGGATATACAGGTAGCGTCTCTGGGGATTGAACATACGCAGCGGCTCTCCTCGTAGCGCGGCGTGGAGGTTATGGAACAGTACGGGAGCCTGCCTGACGGCGAAGACCCCGAGGCTAGGAAGGTTCTGGCCCCGGAACGAAATAGAATCGCCTCCTCCGAAGAGCCGGGGATCGCTCACGCTCCGCAGGCAATGATCGACCCAGAGTCCGCCGTCATCGCCAGTCGCCAGAGACGAACTTCGGAAGACGGGAGACGGAACTATGCCCGTGGATAATACGATCAGGTCGGCCTCCAATAGGAGTCCGTTTCCGGTGCGAACCGAGCCGTCTTCGCTGGAGGCGACGGCCGTATTCAACAATACCTCTACCCCCTGCCGCATCAGGTGATTTAACACCTCGCGCCGGGCTTTTTTCGGCGAGGCGGAGAGTAAGGAAGGACCGGCTTCGGTTAGCGTTACGCTCCCGCCCGAAGCCGAGTCCCCCATAAGCCGGGCCGTGTTCGCGGCTACCTCGCAACCGGCGGCCCCTCCGCCGACGATCAACACCCGCGGCCCATTCGCATTCCCCTCGAACCCGAGCACCCGCGCCCGCACGTCCTTCGTGTTCGACACTGGCTTGACCGGAATGGAGTCTCCGCCCGTGAAAGCCAGGCTCTGGCGAGTCTCGCTGCCCAGGCAGAAAGAAGCCGCGTCGTAAGATACACGCTGTCCGCTTTCGAGCAACAACTCCCGGTTCTCGTGGAGTATCCGCGAGACCGTGCCCTCGATGAACCTTCCGCCCCCGCCCTCGACCAACCTCCGCACGTCTATGCGGTTCTCGTCCGACGCATAGTTGCCAGAAATAATGCCTGTCGCCATGCCCGAGTAGTAGAGATAGGGAGAAGGGTTCACCAGTACGACCTCGTGGCCGCGCCGCGCGAAGCTGGCCGTTCGGCGCAGGGAGTAGAGATGCGCGTGTCCGCCGCCGGCGAAGACCACCCTCTTCATATCGATCCCGCCGGACATTCTCCTCCAGACACAGAATTCGCTTGGGTTACTCTAGCGTACACCCGTCCATAAAAACGTGTATGTTTCCGTATGCTTGTAGACGGGAGCAAAGAATGCTCTATACTTACACCAATGTTTTGTTCGTCCTTGGAAGGGGCGTAGTGGATGCGGTGAGGGAAATGAGGAAGGCATATTGGGTAGAGTTCTACCCCTGGATCCCCTGGAGATAAAATGATTGAGTTTAAAGGTGTGAGCAAAACTTATTCGGGTTCCAAAGAGCCTGTAGTCAAGGATCTCTCTTTCGAGATACCGGACGGAGACATATGCGTCCTGGTAGGTCCTTCCGGTTGCGGGAAGACCACGAGCATGAGGATGGTCAACCGTCTCATCGAACCTACGAATGGCGAGATCCTCATCGACGGACAGAAGAATACGTCGATGAGCGGGACGCAGCTAAGGCGCAAGATCGGCTACGCGATCCAGCAGACAGGCCTCTTTCCTCACCGGACCATCGGTGAGAATGTGGGCACCGTGCCGGGCCTGCTCGGTTGGGATAAGGAGCGCACCACCAAGCGCGTAAACGACCTCTTGGACATGGTCGGCCTCGCGCCGGACCAGTACCGGGACCGCTATCCGGCGGAGCTCTCCGGCGGACAGCAGCAGCGGGTCGGGGTGGCGCGCGCTCTGGCGGCGGACCCCCCGATCATGCTCATGGACGAGCCTTTCGGGGCGGTTGACCCCATCACCCGTGAGAGTCTCCAGCAAGAGTTCCTCCGCATCCAGGAGGACATCAAGAAGACCATCGTTTTCGTCACCCACGACATCGACGAAGCGATAAAGATGGGCGACAAGATCGCCATCCTGAAAGAGGGCGGCGTTCTGGCGCAGTACGACACGCCGGAGAACATCCTCGCCGACCCCGGCTCCGACTTCGTCTCCTCGTTCGTCGGGACCGACCGGGTGCTCAAGCGCCTCTCGCTGTTGCAGGTGCGCGACATGGACCTGGACCCGGTCAACGGCAACAGCGACAACCTTCCCCAGATCGACGAGCGGCTCACACTGCGCGACGCGCTCTCCGAGATTATCGGCACGGGCGCGGACAAGGGCCTCGTGGTGGGCGGCGGCAACGGAAGCCCCCAGGGCACGCTCTCCATCGAGGCGATAAGGGCGCTCTCGAATAGAGAGACCACGGACAGGGAGACCACGGGTGGATAGCTCCGAGGACCCTCCGACGGCTATCCTGGCCCTTTTTCAGTCGGAGTTCGCGCCCGAGCAGAAAGGGCTCATAGACTGGGGGTGGCTGTCCGACCACCTCACGTCGGACATACTGCCGGCCTTGTGGGAACACATAATCTTGTGCGCTGTCTCGGTAGGGATCGCGGTGGTCATCTCGGTGCCGCTGGGGATACTATGCGCCCGCTATCGCCGGCTCTACCCGCCGGTAACCGCCATCACGGGCTTTTTCTACACGATCCCGAGTTTCTCGATGTTCACGATCCTGCTCTTCGTTATAGGGTTCAGCGTCGGGAAGACGCCGGCGATCATCGCGCTGGTGCTGTACTCGCTGCTGGTCCTGATCCGCAACGTGGTAACCGGCCTCGACTCCGTGCCGCCCGAGACGAAAGACGCGGCCCGCGGCATGGGACTCACCGACCGGCAGATACTCTTGAGGGTCGAGCTACCACTGGCGCTGCCGGTGATCGTAGCCGGGATGCGTATAGCGATCGTGACCGTTATCGGTATAGCGGTGATAGGCGCGTACATCGGCGCTGGCGGACTCGGAGAACTTATCTTCGACGGAATCACCCGCGACTTCCCGACCCTGTACCTCACGGGGGCGGTCCTTTCGACGCTGCTCGCTGTTACCATCGACCTGCTGCTCGTAAGGACGGAGCGGCTGTTGAGCCCGTGGGCCCGCCGGGCGAGGGGGGCGAACTAGATGCAAGACTTTATACAGGTCTTTCAGCGGCCGGACTTCATAAAGAACTTCTTTGTCCACATCGAGATGTCGGCACTCTCGGTTCTCTTCGGCATCCTCATCGCCATCCCGGTGGCAATCCTGGTGAACCGCTCGGACGCCGCCTCCACGTTCGCGATCAACGTGGGCAACATCGGGCGCGCGGTACCCTCGCTGGCTATCCTGGTAATAATCTTCCCGATCACCGGGCTCGGCGTCGACACCGCGGTCATAGCGCTGACGGCACTCGCCATCCCGCCGATCCTGATCAACGCGATCGTAGGCTTGAGGCAGGTGAACGCGCAGACCCTCGACGCCGCGAAGGGCATGGGGCTCTCGGGCCGTCAGATCCTAACCGGCATCCAGGTCCCGATCGCCGCGCCGATCATCTTCGCCGGTATCCGGACCTCGGCGGTGCAGGTGGTGGCGAGCGCGACGCTGGCGACGTTTATCGGCGGCGGCGGTCTGGGCGACTACATCGTCGAGGGTTTCCAGCGCAATAGTACGGCCATCTCGCTCGCCGGGGCACTCTCGGTGGCGGTGCTGGCGATCGTCACGGAGGTCGGGTTCGGAGGGCTTCAAAGAGCCTTTACGCCGAAAGGGCTTCGCATAGCCGCGAAGCGTGGCAAGTAAATACACAACCAGAGAAATAAGGAGGAAAGAGTGACGGACAAAATCACGCGCGGTAAATTCCTGAAGGTCTCCGGAGCAGGCCTGGCCGGGGTCGCGCTGCTCGGAGTCGCCGGCTGCGGTGGCGGCGGTAGCGGTAGCAGCAATAGTGGAGGTCCGAAAGTCAGCGTGGGCTCGAAGAAGTTCACCGAGCAGATACTCCTGGGCCAGATGTACGGCCTGGCGTTCGAAGACAAAGGCTACAACGTCAATTACAAATTGAACCTCGGCTCCGAACAGGTCATGGACAAGTCTCTGCAGGACGGCACCATAGACGTATATCCCGAGTACACGGGCACGGCCTACGTGGCGATTTTGAAGAAGCCGCCCGAGTCGTATCCGAAGACGGAAGCTGAGACCTACAAACAGGTCGCGGCGTTCTACAAGAACCGCAAAGATACGCCGATGCAGATGCTCCAACCCGCGAATTTCGAGAACAACTACGGCATCGTGATGCTAACCGACAAGGCTAAAAAGCTCGGGATAAAGACGCTGGCTGACCTGGCGGATAAATCAGGACAGCTCGTGTTCTCTTCGTACTCCGAGTTCCAGAACCGCTCGGACGGCTACAAGAACATGAAGGAGAACTACCCGAAGCTGAACTTCAAGAAGATCCAGATCGTCAACGACCTCGGCATCCGCTACAAGGCGATGGCCGAAGAACAGGCGGACGTTGCCATCGGGTTCACCACCGACGGACAACTCGCCTCCCCCAAGCTGACGGTTCTGAAGGACCCCAAGAATATCTGGCCGAAGTACTATCCGGCTCCGGTCGTCGTGCAGAAGTTCCTGGACAAGAACCCGGATGCCAAGAAGATACTCAACTCAGTATCTTCCAGCCTGGATGCCAAGACGATGCGTAAGCTGAACGGAAAGGTAGACCTCGAACAAGAGGATTACAAGGACGTGGCCCGGCAGCACCTGGAGGACGCCGGCGTTATAGGCAAGTAGAGCTAGCTTAAAGAGCTTTACCAGCTTCTTCGAGCCGTTGCGGTCTTTTGTGACTGCGGCGGCTCTATCTTTGTGGGTAGGAGCAAGGCGAGACC
>JBBPZZ010000110.1:0-22954 GCA_038198445.1 Rubrobacterales bacterium | reverse complement strand
GCGCCCGCGCCTGGAGGCAATTCACCCGCCATGCGAAACTTCTCCGCGACGCGCCTCGCCCGTATCCGTGCCACCTCCGGGCGTATGAGCGCCTGAATGATGCGGGGTGGTGTGCGTCCCCGGATGAGGATTGGGAGCAGGGTGCGCAGGATGCGCCGCGCGGGCGTGTGTATCGGGGAGAGACGTGGATCTCCGGTGAGATGCCGGAGGATGGGAGCGGTGCGCGCCTCCATGTTGCGCATCGCCAGATCCAGGAGCCTTCGTCCGAACGTGCTGCGTAGCGCCGACGTTACGTCGAAGAAGAGGCGGCCGCCAGCATCGGTAAAGAAAGCCGGACCGGCATCGAGGTCGCGCGGCGGTCGGCTGGCGAGCGTTGCCGCGGCCGAGGCCACCAGCCGGAACGCCTGGAGGCCCATCGGCGTCAGTGGCTGGTAGACACCCTGGGCGACACTGCCCGAGAAGTACACGCGTAGCTCGTCATCCGTAGCGGGGGCGTTTTCGGGTAGGGGGAAGAGCGTCGTGATCGGACGCGCCTGGAGCAGCCAGATCCCACCGTCCGCGTCAAACGCCCACTCCGTGTCCTGCGGCGTCCCATAGTGCGCCTCGACCCTTGCTCCCAGGTTTGCAAGAGCCCGGATCTGTGTGTCGGAGAGAGAGGCTTCGTTTTTGTTCCCGTCTAGTTCGATGCGCTCCGTGCCGTTATCCTCGGCGGCCCGGATCTCGACCCGCTTGTCGCCGAGGCGGCGCTCAACGATCTCGCCGGTCGCGGTGTTTACGACGAAGTGGTCGGGGTTGACGGCGCCGGAGACGACCGCCTCGCCCAGGCCGGGGCTGGCGTCGATGACGGCCTGGCGGCGGCGTCCCGTCAGGGGGTTGGCGGTGAAGAGGACGCCGGCTACCTCGGCGGGAACCATCCGCTGCACGGCGACCGCGAGGCGCACGCTGCGCGGATCGATCACGTTAGTGGCCCGGTAGCTTACGGCCCGGTCCGTCCACAGCGAGGCCCAACAGTTTCGCACCGCATCCAGCACGGCTCCGGCCCCGATGATGTAGAGGTACGTGTCCTGCTGGCCCGCGAAGCTCGCGTGGGGTAAGTCCTCCGCCGTGGCCGAAGACCGAACGGCCACCGGGACAGGTGCTCCGTCCCCCAATTCCAGGTACGCAGCGGTGATGGACCGGGCGAGATCTTCCGGTATGGGCGCCGCCAAAAGATGGGCCCGCGCCTCCGAGGCGAGTTTCGCCAGGCGTGCTGTGTCGTCGGGAGGCGTTTCGGATAGGGCGGTGAGGGTGGCATCCAGGCCCGCGCCACCGGACACCAGTTCGTAGGCCGCCGTGGTTACGCAGAAGCCGGGAGGCACCGGAAGCCCGGCGCGGATCAACTCTCCGAGGTTGGCCGCCTTGCCGCCGGCTACAGGCAGCGACGTTCGATCCAGGTCCTCGAAAGGGAGTATTGCTTTTACGTCAACGTCATGGACTGTACTCACGGGTGCTCCTCTACTTCTTAACCCGCACCGGCCAGAAACCGAAGCCGACGATGCGGGTGGGTATGTTGCGAAGGACCGGGGCGTTGAACATGAGGCGCGCCGGTAGCGGCAGCTTGAACGGCCGGTCCGAGTCGAGCGCGGGCGCGAGGACGCGCTGCTGAACCTGGGACTGGAGGCGCTGTATCATCCGCGTGGGCAACTCGCGGCGGCGCTGCACCGCTGCCAGGTGGCGGATGTCCAGGTCTCTGAGCCGTCGCTGGCATTCTTCGAGCGGCCCGGAGAGTACGTTCGCCGCGACGACCGCGTCCTGGATAGCGTAGTTGATCCCGACCCCGCCGACAGGGCTCATCACGTGCGCCGCGTCCCCGATAACCAGAAGCCCCGGCCTGTACCACCTCGGGCAGCGGCTGGACTCGACGGACAGTAGCGAGACGTGCCGCCAGTCCGTTATGTGCTCCGCGCGGTCGGCGAACTCCGGGACCAGCCCGGCGAAGTTCCGTCTGAGCGCCTCGATCCCTTCGTGCCGCAGTTCCGAGAAGGTGCCTTTCGGGATGACGTATCCGGCCTGCCAGTAGTCGAAGCGGTTGAGGAGGATGGCGATCTCTCCCCGCCCGAAACGTCCCACCGCGTCCTCCGGGTCGCCCTCCTTCCGGGACAGCTTGAACCAGAGGACGTCCATCGGCGGTGAGGTCTTGACCGGCTCGAAGCCCGCCAGCTTCCGCACCCGGCTCCCACGTCCGTCCGCCCCGACGGTGAGCACGGCGCGTACCTCGTGCGCGCCGTCGTCGCTCTCGTACCGGGCTCCACGGATCACGCCGTCCTCCTCGACAAGCTCCCGCACCCGCGCCCTCATCAGGAGCCGGAAGTTCGGGTAACGTTTCGCTTCTTCCGTGATGAACTCCAGGAAGCTCTTCTGGGGCATCATCGTGATGTACGGGAAGCGGGTCTTGAGGCGGCGGAAGTTCACGGGCGTGAAGGGACCGTCCGGCGTCTGGAAGGTAAGGCTGTGGACCTCGCCGTGGCGCAACTCCAGTAGCCGGTCAGCCAGCCCTAGCTGGTCCATTATCTCCATGACCGAGGGGTGGAGAGTGTCGCCCCGGAACTCGCGGTCGAAGTCCGGGTGCGCTTCGAGCAGCGTTACGTCAACGCCCTTGCGCGCCAGCAGTAGCCCCAGCACGGCACCCGCCGGACCACCACCCACGATGCAGCAGGTGGTTCGCAGCGCGCGCTTCGCTCCAGCGTTTGCTCCAGCGTCTGGAACTGGTCTTCCCGGCTCCGTTCTTGTAGCCATGTTGGGACCTCCTGGTGTCTATACCTTACTGTAGTGAGAGTCGCATGTACTGGGGAGCGTCTATACGGTCCAGGATGAACCTGATGGGAGGCGGCGCCCAGCTCTTGTTCTCGTCGGTTTCGATGCGGGGATCGGAGAGGAGCACGCGCCGTCCTTTCGTCCGCATCTCACAAGACCCGGCGGCAAGTACGTTCTTCACCCAGTCACTCTCCAGGCCGTAGGTGAGGGCGATGATGTACCCGTCGTCGGTGTGGAAAGCATTGACGGGGACGCGGTAGGTGTGGCCGGACTTCCTGCCGGTGTGGCTTACGATGGCGAACCCTGGCAGGTATCCGGCCACCCTCAAAGTCAGGCGGTTGAGGAAACGCCGGTTGAAACGGGCTACGCTTCTGGATGCGGGCATCCCACCTTCTCCTTTCTTGCTATTCGACCTCGGAAAGCGTGCGGGGCGCCAGGAGGAGCAGGACACCGCTGTAACCTGTCAGCACGACCAGTCATATCCTGGATCACGTTGTTCGCGTAGTACAGCGGGAGGGCGTGTCCCAGCCACTCCGCCCAGGTCGGCAGGTCTTCGTAGAGTGCGGGGGATCGGGGCATGTAGCCGATCCGTCGCCGCAATTCCGTCCGGTCCTTGAGCGGGTCCACGCCTCGTAGGGCTTCGACCTTCCCATACTTTTTCGTCAGCCCGGCAACTTCGATGGCGTGCATGGCCTGTTCCTACCTTTCGGGCTCCAAGCCACGGAGGAATGTGTCTATGACCTCTGTCAGGTGCTCTTCATCGGTCAGACCGTCGGAGATGAGATCGGGGAAGAGCACTTTCCCGACCACCTGCGGCATGAGCATCCCGATGAACGACCGGGCGCTCGACCGCGCGTCGTGGGGCCGGAACCTCCCGGTCTCGATCTGGCGCTCCATGTAACGCCTGAGAAACGCCAGCACCCGCCCCGGACCACCCCTGATGACCGCCTCGGCCACCTCCGGACGGCGGACGGCCTCACCGAGCACTAGCTTCATCAACCGGATATTGGATTTGTCGAAGGCCAGATAAGCCTGCCCCATGACGCGCAGGACTTTCTCTGGAGGCATATCCATCAACGGCGCCGGGTCCGAGACCGCTCCTACTATCGGAGCGTGCGTTTCGAGGACCGTGTCGAGGAGGGCTTCCTTATCCGGGAAGTAATGGTAGATGAGCGCCGGAGAAGCCAGCCCCGCCGCCCGCGCGATGCTCTTGATCGTCGCTCCCTTATAACCCTTCGCGGCGAACTCCTCGAACGCCGCCTCCAGAATCTCCGACCGCCGATCCAACCTCACCTCCGATACCGTACTCTCCAATTGATTGATCGTTCAATTATATACTATGGTCGGCATATTTGTCACAAGTCCGTCGTAAAATTTGGCGAGAAAAGTATTGCGGGGCTCTCGTTAGAGCGGGCGCGGGGTAAAATTCAAGAAGGAAAGGTTAGGCTATGTTGGAATCACTGTCTGTTTGGGAAGGGTACATCGTAACGTACGTTGTCACCCTGATCGCCGCGCCGTTCGTGATAGCGCTCGTGTACCTGATCCTCGGTAAGCGGCCGCCGTAGGTCCTCAGACCGAAGACTGGTAGGCTGGAGGTTCGGGCTCGATGCCCGTCGCCCGAGACGTACGGGTATGTCGTTCTTGGTAGATCCCATACACGGTTTGATCCCGAGTATCGAATGTCCGCACACCGGCGCCTGGGGTTGTCCGTCGCGGTTGACTGGTTCGGCGAGCATGGACGTGACCGCCCTTACGAATCCTTCAGGGGCCATCTCGATAAGAGACTACGTTCTTTACGGGACCTTTCGTGTTTACGAAGCAATGTTCGTTTGGTGCGAACAGGATCTGTACCGGGCAGACCGCCGGACGGTGGGCGAAACGGTCTGTAGAATCCGAAGACGTACAGCTAACCGGGAGGTTCGATGCCGGATTGGTCGGGGAGCCGGTCGGAGGGGGCCGTGAACGTGGCGTCACCCGGCGCTTACGTCATCTCGGACGAAAGTGGAGACGTCAACTCCTCGGAGGAGGGACTGTACTACCGGGACATGCGGCACCTCTCCAGGTTCGTACTGACGGTAGGCGGCGTGTGCCTCGCATCGCGGGGTGTGAGCGTAAGTGGGTCTCGGGCGGCGTTCTCTTTGGATACGGATACCGGCGAAGCAGGCCTGAGGATCGTGCGGCGGCGCTCGCTCGGCGGTGGGATGCTCGATGAGGTCCTGTTAACGAACGATTCTCAAACGCCGGTCGAGTCCGTGGTCTCCATCGAGTGCGAGGCGGACTTCGAGGACATCTTCGCAGTGCGCGGCTTCGCCCAGGTATCAGAGCGCGGCGAGGTTTCCGGGGAAGTGCTTGAAGGCGCTCTGCGCTACGCTTACCGGCGCGGTGGGTTCTCTCGCGCAACGGAGGTGCGCGTTTCCGCGGAGGGTACGGAGCCGGTCGTCGAGAGGGGCCGCATTTCGCTGAACTTGAAGCTCGGGGTGGGGGAGGATCGCCTCGTGCGCGTCTCCGTGGAGTTGGAGGAAGGTGGCGAGACGGTACGCGGAGTGGTGCACGCGCCGCTCTACGCCGGGACGCCGAGGCTGGATACGGACTGGGGGACTCTGCGGAAGAGTTGGGAGAGGAGCGTCGAGGATCTGGAGTCGCTAACTTTCGACGCTAGCGACGGGTTGCTCGTTCCGGCGGCGGGGGCGCCGTGGTTCATGGCGCTCTTCGGGAGGGACTCGCTCATCACGGCGTACCAGGCCATGATCCTCTCTCCCGAACCGGCCAGAAACGTGCTGAGGGCGCTGGCGAGGTGGCAGGCGGAGGTCAGGGACGACTTTACGGATGCTGAACCCGGCAAGATCCCGCACGAGCTCCGGCGTGGGGAAATCGCATTCTTCGGGGAGAGTCCTGAGACCCCCTACTACGGAACCGCCGACGCCACCCCCTTGTTCCTGATCCTGCTCGACGAAATCCGCCGCTGGACCGGAGACACGGAGTTCGTCCGGGAGATGGAACCCGCCGCCCGCCGGGCGCTCGCGTGGATACTGGAGCATTCCGACAAGGTCAACGGCTACGTCGCCTACCAGTCACGTTCCACCGCCGGCCTGGAGAACCAGAGCTGGAAAGACTCCGACGACTCCATGCTCTTCCGCGATGGGACCCGCGCCGAGGGACCCATCGCTCCCGTCGAAGTCCAGGGCTACGTCTACGACGCCCTACTCAGAACCGCCGGGCTCGCGGAGTCCGCGTGGGACGATGTGGAGCTTGCCACGGAGCTGCGGAAACGCGCCGCGGACCTGAAAGACCGCTTCGACCGGGACTTCTGGATCGAGGCTCGCGGTTACTATGCCCTCGCTCTCGACGGCGAGGGTCGGCGGGTAGACTCGATCACCTCCAACCCCGGACACCTTCTCTGGAGTGGTATCGTTCCGGGAGAGAAGGCTCGGCTCGTCGTGGACCGCCTGATGGACGAAGCCCTGTTCAGCGGCTGGGGCATAAGGACAATGGCGGAGGGCGAGGGTGGATACGACCCGGACTCTTACCACAACGGCTCCGTCTGGCCGCACGACAACGCGCTGATCGCAACGGGCCTCCGGCGCTACGGGTACCGGGACGAGGCGGCCCGCGTCGCCCGCGCCATCCTCGAAGCCGCGCCGCACTTCGACTACCGACTCCCCGAGTTATTCGCCGGACATCCCAGACGTTTGGGGGTTGCGCCTGTCTCCTACCCGACCTCGTGCAGCCCGCAGGCGTGGGCCGCGGGGGCTACACCGTTGCTCGTGCGCGCGGTGCTCGGACTCGAACCGGACCTTCACGAGAACCGACAAGGCGTACAGGCCCCGGAGAGTCTGCTCTCCGGAGCCTGGGACTCAGCTTACTAGTACATCTCCGGCACGAAGCGCTGGGTCTCGCGCGGCGGCCGCACGTAGCTGGTGTCCTCCTGGCGCTTGGGTAGCTTGAGCGGCGGCTTCGGCTCGTACTCGTAGGGGATGCTGGAGAGCAGGTGGTTTATGGTATTCAGCCGCGCGTGCCTCTTGACGTCGGCTTCGACGACCCACCAGGGGGATAGCTTCGTGTCGGTGCGCGCGAACATCACGTCCTTGGCCCGGGAGAAATCGACCCAGCGTGTGCGGGCCTCAAGGTCCATCGGGCTGAGCTTCCAGTGCTTGCTCGGGTCCGAGAGCCGGTCCTGGAAGCGGTGCTCCTGCTCGTCGTCGGAGACGGAGAACCAGTACTTGATGAGCTTGATGTTCGAGCGCAGCAGCATCTCCTCGAACAGCGGGGTCGCCCGCAGAAACTCCTGGTACTCCTCCTCCGTGCAGAAGCCCATGACCCGCTCGACACCGGCTCGGTTGTACCAGGAGCGGTCGAACAGCACCATCTCGCCGGCCGAGGGCAGTTCGGCCACGTATCGCTGGAAATACCACTGGGTCTTCTCACGGTCGCTCGGAGCCGGTAGCGCGGCGGTGCGGACAACGCGTGGGTTCATCGCTTCCTGTATGCGCTTGATCGTGCCGCCCTTGCCCGCCGCGTCGCGGCCCTCGAACACGACCACGACCCGCAGTCCTTCTTCCTTGATGTACTCCTGGAGCTTGACCAACTCGAGCTGAAGCCTCTCTAGCTCAGCCTCGTAGTCACTCTTTTTGATCCTGCCGGACTTGGTGCGCTCGAGCTTGGTGACGACTTTCTCCGCCGCCGCCGTACCCTGCGCCACGCGACCGTTAGCCTTGCTGTTAGCTTTGCCGTTGGCTTTGCCCCTGGCCTTGGCCGAGCCCTTCTTGCTCTTGGCCTTGCTTGTACCCTTCTTGCCCGTGTCTTTTTCCGCGCTCTTGCTCTTCGTCTTCGCCACGATCTCTCCCTGAACCCATTGTCTTTAGTATCAATCATCTCATGTTGGGCCATCTCATACAACCTTTGTAGCATCCGCTGTGCGGATCGGCCGTGGCGGCGGGATGACATTAGAGAAGCCGGAATGGAGAACCTGTAGGAGACGCGGGAGGCTTTCGAAGATCATGGGATCTGGTTCGGATAGAGCATGAGGGACCGGATCCAAAGATATACTCGTCAGCGTGGCGTATTCCTACGACAACGTAGACCTCAGAGAGGATCCAGGAGCATACAGGATCGGTCGCGGCGAGCAGGGCGTCTTTCACGCCGAACCGTATAAGAGCGAGCTACTGCCATTGTGGACCTTCAAGACAGAAGAGGCGGCGGAGAAGTCGGCGGCGGAAATCTACACGAAGTTCCTCCAGTACAAGGAAGAAGGAGACTTCGTTGGGATGGACGTGGCGCGCAAGTATCTGCAAATGGGCTACACGCGGTCGCAGCGTTACGCCCGGAACGAAGGCGGCAACAAGAGCCGTCCCAGGAAGACCCCGGACCCGGAGAAGAGCCGGGCGGCGGAGATATTCAATGAGAAGTGGCGGACTGTAGCCGAAGACGAAGAGTACCTGCGGCTCAAGGAAGAGCATCGGCGTCTGAATGAGTAGGTGCTTTGCGCCTGCCTTACTAGGAATGCTTGGCATTACGCTCTGCTATTTATCGAAGCACTCTGGCCTAATAACCGTCTTCTGGAGGAGCGAGTTGATTTCTTCTGTCTCTATCTTGTGGCCGGTTTCCCGTCGGAGTTCCTTACGTATAGCCTCGATCACCGAATCAGACAAGATCGTCTTGGTCAGAGATTGTGGGGAAGTGGCCCGCTTGACTTTCCATAATTCGTCAATCTGGCGGCGCTTTAAAGACTCGCGTGTAAGGTAGAAGAGTTGATTGGTCTTCTGGTTGATAGTTTCGTCTCCTAGCAAGTCCACCTCGAGAGCGAGGTCTACCTGGACGGGCATCGCTGCCGTGATGTGATAAGCCTGCCACTTCGCTCCGTTGGTTAGTAGTACCCACTCGACGCCTTCGTTTAGGGCGTAGGCTTGGACCTGTCTGAGGTGCTTTGTACCTAGCTTGGTAGCGATACGCTTGACTTCGATGAAGGCGACAAGGTCTTTATCGATCCGGACCCCGTAGTCTGCGAACTCCCCCTTGACTTGGTATTCCGTGGTTAGATCCTCGTACTTGTCGAAGCCGAGACCTTCGCAGAGAAAATCGGTCACTAGAAGCCTGGTATCGCCTTCGTTAGCGTCGCGACCCGCCATTTCGGAAAGTGGTTTGTTGAACCGGCGAATGGAAGTCTTCAGGCGATCTCGAGCTTCGGCCTCCCACTTCGGACCCTTACGAGGCGCAGATTTCTTCGCCGACTGATCTAGCTCAGGCGTATCTCCATTTACCACGACTCGAAGCTCTGGCTTGTTGGCTTCCGACATGCTGGAACTCCCTCTCACATGTATTGTTTGTATAGTCGATATAGTTATCGACACAATTCTCACTTTACTCTAATCTAATGCCACCCCGAGTCCCGTGCAAGAATGAAGATGTGATTCACAGCGCGGCACATCAGAAGGGCTTTCTTATTTTCGCCCATTGCTTTCATAGCAATAACATTTCTGTTTGCTCATATGCTACGGGTGGCTTTGATAATATCCGCCCTATGGACGAACGGGATCTACTATTGCTCGAAAGCGCGATCACGGCTATCGAAGAGGCGTCTTCGGCCGTAGTCCGGGAAGTCGAGCGCGACCGGCTGCGCGAGTCCTCCCTGGCGCGTCTCTCCACGGTCGAGGCAGAGCTAAACCGGAGCCGGCTGGCGCTGGAGAAGATAATCCGGGAAGAGGCGGGATAGCCGTAGCCAGCCGGGCAACGGCTTGATGGATTTCAGGTATCCGTCGTGCGCGATGCGGCGCGTGGGGAGAAGCCTCTGATGATCGCAACGGCCGCCAGGCCGGTCGAGAGAGCCATCCCCAATACGACGGAGAGCCAGGTTGCGGCCGTACTGGTCGCCAGGATGCCGCCATCGCCGCCAAACAACGCGGGCGCCTGAACCTTGAGGGCTACGCCCCACACGACCACGGAGATCAGCCCCACGCACATCGCGCCAGCGGCAAGCACTGCGGGATAGAAGGCGAAACGGTACAGGTTCTCGCCGACCGCGGCATGGGTGACCGCCCGGCACACCGCCGCCGTGCTCGCAACCGCCGCCAGCACGAATACCGCCACAATCGACGAAAACAGCGCAATGTTGGGCGAACTATGTATTGTCATTCTTCCCTCGGCAGGGTAGACGATCCTCGTGAGCAGCAAGACGTATCCGACGAAAGCACCCAGAGAAAGCGGAGGCACCAGGAAGAGTAGCATCACCTCTCTGCGCCGTTGGGTGAACGCGCTCTTGAGAGCGACGAAAACGATCGGCAACCCGCCGATGAGGATGGCCGCAAACGATAGCCAGGCCCCGGCTACGATCGCGTCGAAGGCGGACCTTACCAGGAAGTTCCGTTGCGCCACCTGGACGAAGTCATCGTATTCGGTCATCTTCTGGAACCCCACGCCCGCCAAGACGAAGAGGACCCAACCCCAAAGCACCCCAAGCACCGACCAGCGTAGCCTCTCCAACATGCGCGTCATCCCTCCGCTCGAAACGATTTGCGGCCTCATCCAGGCGTCCAGAGCGCCGAGCGCGATGTCGAGGCAGCCCGGAAACGATACCGTCCGCTCTTCGAGCATTTCCAGGAACTCCTCCTCGTAGCGCTCGCGCCACTCTCGCGGATACAGACGAACCATCCACCTCGACAGCCCGTTCATGCCGTAGCCAACCTCCCCAGCCCCACGCGGGTAAAGCTCTCCAACTCCTTGAGCCGCCCTGTGAGAGCAGCCTCGCCCGCCGCCGTAAGACGGTACGGCTTGCGACGGCCCTCCGAGAGTACGGGCTCTATAAGCTCCCGGCTCTCCAGCCTGGCTATCGCCCCGTAGAGCGTGCCGGGTCCGAGCTTCACCCGGCATACTTCCTCTATGTCCTCCATTATGGCGTAGCCGTGCTTCTCGCCGGCGGCAAGGCTCATCAAGACAAAAAGCCCAGGATCGGAGAACCGGCCCAGATCAGAGACGCCTTCACTCATCAACACCATCTCCCGTTTATTACGTGTTGCGTTAGTACGTGTAACGTAATAATGCGCTATCTGGCGTTGTATGTCAAGCTCGCTCTGAGGTGGCTTCGGTCATACGGTAAGGGTGGGCTGGAGCGAAGAGGTCTGGTTCAGTTGGCGCAGCTACCGGTGCTTGCGGGTCGGGTGCGCTTCGCGGCGCGTTCCAGACGTTGTTTGACGATCTGGGAGGGTATGCCGTAGGCGGACATGTTGGAGTCGGTGCGGCTGGCGAAGATGGTCGCGACCACCTCGCCGCTTGAGTTTACAGCCGGGCCGCCGGAGTTACCGGGCCTGACGTAAACGCGGAAGGTGGTGACGGTGCGCTCTACCGGTCCCTGGTTGTAGGCGTCGCTGGAGACCACGGGCCGCGTTATACCGGCGCGCCCGGCGCGCACATCGAGCGGACCGTTGCCTGGAAACCCGAGAACGGCCACGTCCTGACCCATCTTTGGGCTGGTGAGCGGCAGGGAGGGGAGACCGAGGTCGTTGACGCGGAGTATCGCGATGTCGTTCTTGGCGTCGAAGAAGACTACCCTGGCGCGTTTGCCGGGGCCTGTTCCTTCGGACTGAACCTTCGTAAAGACTTCACCGGCTACCACGTGAGCGTTGGTAACGATCAGGTCCGGCGCCGCGACCCAACCCGAACCTTCGATGCCGTATCCGCAGGCGATGCCGGTTACCCGGACCACCCGGGAGCGGGTTGCCTGGATGTCCGGGTCATCGAGAATGCTTTTGTCGGGTTTCCCCGCCTTTGGTTCGGGACCCTGGACTTGCGGTAGGGGATCGAAGTTCGCAACCGCCCGTGTGAGGACCCCGGACGGCATCCGCTCGTCTAACGCTTGAAGTATGCGGGAGTCCTTTACGGATGGTTGTAGAGGTGATAGCGGCGGGCTCTGGAGGATGAAAGTCCCGATTACCCAGACCATCGTCAGGGAGAATGCGAGGCTCAGAAGCGCGCCGCCCAGCCCATCCAGCGCTTCCGAAGCCGCGCCCCGGAGCCGCGAGCGCAGGGAGCCGCCGATCATGCGGGCCAGCACGTCGCCCAGGACCGCGAAAGCCACTATGCTCGCCAGGGTGATCCCGGCGTTGTAGATCTGGCTCTCGTTCTCGGGCAGCAGGGATGGCGCGATCCTCGATCCCAGGGCGGCCCCCAGCACCATCCCCGCCAGCGAAAATGCTCCCGCGAGAAATCCCGTCCGCGCGCCGCGAAGTACTATCAACACAACGAACAGCGCGATAAAGAGGTCCAGCATCGTCATCCACCTAATTCTACAGCCCGATACGCCCGTTTACCTCCCAGTCCCACGCATTCTCCGGCTGCCGTTATAATCGCGGGAGTAATCGTCTTTAAGAGGAGCATTTTGAGAGCCGCGGAATTCCTACCCGAAGTACAGCAGTTGCTCGCCGAGCGTGGCGAGCCCAATTACCGCCTGAAGCAGATATACGGCGCGCTTACCCGGTCCCTCGTCCGGGACTGGGAGGAGGCGACGAACTTGCCCCGCAACCTGCGGGCCGCGCTGACGGAAGAGACTCCGGCGGCGGTACTCGACCTGCAGCGTGTCTCCCGCGCCACGGACGGCACGCGCAAATACCTCTTCCATACCCACGACAGACACGCCATAGAAACGGTCATGATCCCGGAGAAAGGTCGCCACACCGTCTGCATCTCGACGCAGGTGGGCTGCGCGATGGGCTGCAAGTTCTGCGCCACGGGCCTGCTTGGGATCAAACGAAACCTCAAGGCGCGGGAGATAGCGGAGCAGGTCTTCGTCGCCGCCCGCGACGTCGCTCCCGACAGGATCTCCAACGTCGTCGTGATGGGGATGGGCGAGCCGATGCTTAACTACAACGAGACGCTGAAGGCGCTCAAGGTACTGAACGACGGAGAGGGGTTCAATCTGGCGGCGCGGCACATCGCGGTCTCCACAAGTGGGCTGATAGACAAGATCCGGCGTTACGCCGACGAGCCGGAGCAGTTTCACCTGGCGATCTCTTTGCACACGCCCTTCGAGGACGAGCGGCGAGAGATCATGCCCGTAGCCGCCCGCCACTCAATCCCCGAGCTTATGGACGCCGCCCGCTATTACGTTGACGAGACCCGCCGCAAACTGTTCTTCGAATACACGCTGCTCGCCGGGGTGAACGACCAGCCGCGCCACGTCGAGGCGCTCGCGGGGTTGCTCGACCATCCGCTGTACCACCTGAATCTGCTCCGGTTCAACTGGACCGATACCGGGTTTTCCGCCACCTCCAAGCGCGACGCGAAAGAGTTCCTGCGCTATGCAAGAGAGCTTGGCCTCTCGGCGACGCTGCGTCCCAGCCGCGGCCAGGACATAGACGCGGCCTGCGGCCAGCTCGCCGCGAAGGACCTCCGGGGTCGTCCCGCTGTTACGATGATCTAGGCCATTGAAGGACGAACCGTCAGAGAGGCTCGACCCGCGCGCGAAGACCCTGTGGCGGATCTCGGGCGCCCTGGGCGCCCTGCCGATTCTCACGGGCGGCGGCGTCGCTAGCTGGGTTTTGATGCGGGTCGTCGGGGTTCCTCTGCTGATCTCCACCCTGCCGGTCCTTGTGGCGCTCGCATTGGCGGTCGTGACGGTCGGGGTGACGCCGGGCCTGAGATGGCGATGGTGGCGCTATGAGATCCGGGCTGACGAGGTGGACTTGCAGCGTGGGATCTTCTGGATCAGCCGGACGCTCGTGCCGCTCGCCCGCATCCAGCACGTAGACACCCGGCAGGGACCGCTGCAGCGCCGGTTCGGACTCTCGACGGTCGTCTTCTACACGGCTGCCGGACCGAACCATATCCCCGAGCTTTCGAGTTCAGTCGCCGCCAGCGTGCGGGACCGTATCTCCGAGTTGACCCGTGAGCAAGATGAACTCTGAGGAGCAATACCTTCACCCGGTAGCGATGCTCATCGGAGCCTTAAAGACCATAAGGCGTGGGATCGGGGCGGCGGCGATCCCCGGCATCGTGGCACTCGCGGGCAGCGGATGGCGACTCTGGATCGTCCTGGCCGCTATCTTCATCCTCGTGGTCGGTTCGGCGGTGTGGGGATTCCTTTCCTGGCGGGCGACGACCTACCGGGTCTCCGGCGGCGCGTTCCACCTGCGGCGGGGTGTATTGAGGAAGACCGAGAGGACGATTCCTCTGGAACACGTCCAGTCGCTGGATACGGTACAGGGGATCGTCCAGAGAGTCTTCGGCGTAGTCGAGTTGCGCGTCGAATCGGCGGGAGGCGGCGCGAAAGAGCCGGATGCCGCGCTTCCGGCGCTTGGCGGGGACGCGGCGGAAGCTCTGCGGCGTGAGATCGAAGGCTCCCGCCGGGCGGTGGCCGAGACCGAAGACGACGAGCAAGCGGCGGGACCGGCGGTTATCCGGCGGCTTGGTACGCGGGACCTCCTGGTCGCGGGCGCGACGAGCGGTCAGATCGGCGCGGCTTTCGCCCTGCTCGCGGCCGCCTCGCAGTTCTTCGACAACTTCCTACCCGATGGTCTCACCAAACGGCTCATCCTGTCTCTCTCGCCGGACTCGGTGACGAACGTCTTGCTAATCGTCCTCGCCTTCGGACTCTTCGCCTGGATACTCGCGATTGGCGGCACGGTCCTTGCGTACGCGGGCTTTACACTTTCTCGCGACGGAGACTTCCTCTACATCCGGCGTGGGCTTCTCGAAAGACGCGAGGCGACCATACCGCTCGCCCGCATTCAGGCCGTAAAGGTGGTGGAGGGTGTCCTGCGTCAGCCTTTCGGCCTCGCCATGCTTCGCGTGGAAAGCGCGGGCTACGGCGAGAATGCCGGAGTCTCGACCACGCTCTTCCCGCTGTTGCCAGGTAAAGACGTGCAACACTTACTGCTCGAAACCGCTCCCGAGTTCGCCGTGGCCGCGCACCTGAATCCGCTCCCACCCCGCGCCCTGCGGAGGTACGTCTTCCGCGCCGTGCTGCCGGCCCTGCTCATCGTCGTAGCGCTCGCCGCAGTCTCGTTCTTCGCGTTGGACTCCGTGGTTGGGGGATCTCTCGCGCCGTTGCTGCTGGTCCCGGCGGCTCTCCTCGGCTGGCTACGTTATAGGGCCGCCGGATGGGCTATTACCAAAGACTGTCTGGTTGTTCGGTCGCGCTTCCTCGCCTTGACCACCACTATCGCTCCACGCCTCCGCCTTCAGTCTCGGGGCGTAATACGGAGTCCTTTCCAGCGCCGCGTCCGTCTCGCCACCCTGCGGACGCAGGTCGCCTCCGGTAGAGGCGGTGCTGTCCTGGACGTAGTGGACCTCGAATCCGCCTCTGCTGACTCTTTATTGTGGCGTCTCTCCCCGAGTCCGGGTCCCACCAGGGGTGGCCCTTCTTAGTGACACCTGGTGGAGCCGGAGTCGGTGAATTTCTTGCCCGCTACAGGCACGAACTTCCAGTCGTAGGAGCCCGAATGCAGGCTGAGCTTGAGGACGCCGGGCGTCCTGTCATTGCGGGTTACGCTGTTCGCCGCCCGGGTGCCGAAGGGTTGCTCGGGCGGCTTGCCTCCGGTGCCGACCACGAACTCTCTTATGCCGGTCGCGCGGTTTAGCGTGCCATAGGGAGACTGAGGGGCGAAACGCTCGTAGCTGTGGGAGTGTCCCGAGAGGATCACGTCCGCCCCCGCGTCGTACAGAACACTCCAGAAGGGCCTTACGACTGTCGTGTCGCCACTGCCGGAACTGAAGAGCGGGTGGTGGAAGTACGCGAGTGTGCATCGGGAAGAATTCGTGGCGAGGTCGTGCCTGAGCCAGTTGTACTGCGTAGACCCCGAACCGCAGCCGCCTATCTTGTCGCAGTTGCTGTTGAGGGCGATTATGTGCCAGGCGCCGCGGTTGTAGGAGTAGTAACCTCGGCTGCGCGGACCCGCGCGGTAACCGAAGTAGTCGAAGTAGGGCTTCGCGGCTGTCGAGTAGTATTCGTGGTTGCCGGCGACGGGCATGGTGCGCTTCTTGTACTTACCCCAGGTTGGCCTGTAGCAGTTCTTGAACTCGCCCGCCGTGCCGCGGTCGTAGGCGTCGTCGCCCAGGGTAAAGACGGTTCCGCCTATCCGGCTGAGGAGCTTCGCGGTCGCCGTGTCGCGGTCGCCGCCGCAGTAGGATATGTCTCCGGCGCCAACCATCGTCACGGTAGTCGTTTGTGCAAAGACCGGCACGGCGATCAACAACGCCGCTATACAAGCCAGAAGAACACATCCCGCGTATCTCGGCAGTTTTCCGCTGTTCCTCACGTTATGCCCCTCCTGATCTGGTTCGAGATACGCTGATTATCGGCCGGAGGCAGGATAACTTTAGTTCCGGGTATAAATATGTGTCCGGAAGCACGGAATGGAGAGCCCATCCCTGAAGGAGGGACAAGTGGTTCCTAGATCCAATCCCGGGTCAGGTAGAGCCAGAAGGCGAGACCAGCATATCCTCCGTAGCCCTGAAAGCGCGATAGAATTTCCGCATCGGTAACGACGGGCTTCCCCACGAGCCTTGCATACTTCGGGCGGGTCCAGGAGTCGAGGATGAGGCGCGAGTATCTGCCGAGCATCATCATTACGTGAGCGGCGGCGTAAGGTCCGACACCCGGCAACGCGAGCAGACGTTTCTCCAATTCGTCATCCGGCAACGCGTCCTTATCGGCTCGTCCCAATTCTTCGAGGTCCAGGCTCCCTTCCAGCACGGAACCCGCCAGCGTCATCAGGTATTTGCCCCTGTAACCGGCGCGGACTACTTCCCGGTAGAAGTCTTCTCCGGCTGCGGCCATCGCCTCCGGCGCTGGGAAGGCTCGGCCGTACGGACTCTCTTTCGGGGCGTGCGGGGCAGGCTCTCCGAGATGCCGGACTAGCGCGCCGACCATGCGTTCCGTGGCGGACCAGGCGCAGTTGGTGGTGCAGATGGTCTTCACCACCTCCTCGAAGACGGTGGGGCTCCGGATCATACGCCCCGCTCCGCTGGTGACCCACGCCAGGTCCGGGTCTCCGGCGGCCCGCACGTAGAACTCCGAGAGGTCCTCCTCCATCCGCAGGACGCGACGCACCGCCGCGAGGAGCTTCTCTCCCTCCGCGGGTTCCAGTGGGTCACCGGCGACGCTGACTACGGCAAACCCCGCACCGCCGGGTTCGATCCGCGCGGTGCGTGCTTCGGTCCCGTTGACCGCGAGGGTGATCTCCAAGACCTGACGTTCTTCGTCCATCCGCATCGGCGGCAGGGAGGCGACGCCGTGAGAGCGGAAGGTGCGGTAGAGGTCCACCGGCTCGCCTCCAGGCCCAATTAGAGGAAATTCGGCGTTCCAGGTCTCGTAAGTATTTTCCACCGAGAAGCCGCGTTTAGGAGCCCGAGATCGCCTGGTTTAGGGCTTCGATAGAAGCGGTTGAGTTTTGCTCGACGCGTCGGACGGTGCTCTTGCCGTCTTCGTCTTCCTCGATCATCCATAGTTCATCGAGGAGGGCGGACTCCTGCACGTCTCCGACGTGGGAGATTATGAAGATCTGGCCGAACGACCGCTTCAAACGCTCCAGGGCGAGCAGCACGTTGGTGCGCCGCTCGGCGTCCAGGCTGCCGAAGACCTCGTCGAGGACCAGGAAACCCAGGGCCTCGGAGCCGCGGGCGGCGATGATCTTGGAGAGCGCGATCCTGGCCGAGAGGCTCGCCACGTCGGCCTCGCCGCCGGAAAATCGCTCGATAGCGTACGAGTCGTCGAAGCGGTCGAGCAGCTTGACCCGGTAGTTGTCGTCGAACTCCATCCTCTCGTATCGACCATCCGTCAGGTCGCGCACCAGGTTGGACGCTTCGGTCTCCAGCATCGGCCTGACGCGCGCGGTGAGCCCCCGGAAGAACTCGGTGAAGAGCTTGTCCATCTCGTCCATCCGGGCCGCCCCGGAGACCCGTTCGTTGGCGAGTTTGCGGTCGTCTTCGAGACGCTTCAACTCGGCGTTGGCGCGTTCTATACGGTAGTCGGCGTCCTTCCATTCTCCGCCAAGATGCTCGCGCGCGTCGCGCAGCCCGGACGTTTTTTCTTCGGCGAGCGTGACGCGCTCACCAGCGGCGTCGAACTCCCGCTCATCGAAGCCGAGGGTGGAGATCTCCCGCTGTACCCGCTCCGCCGCTTCACCCGCCTCCCGGACGCGGCGGCGGGCCTCATTCAGCACCCGCTCGACCTCCGGGCGGGTGTTTATCCGCCGCTCTAGTTCCTGGAGGCGGCCCTGGGCGCGTTCCAGGCGCGTCTTCTCGGCCTGCATCTCGCGGTGCCGTTCGGGATCGTAGGAAATGCTGGAGAGGGCTTCGACGCTGGAGATCAAAGCCTCCGCCCGCTCCGTCAGGCTGGAGTGCTCGCGCGCGAGGCTCCGCGCGCCTGGCAGGGCGTCGCGTAGCCCGAGCAGAATCTCGCAGCGGCCCCGGACCGCCTCCAGTTCTTCCGCCGCCGGGGCCGATGAACCGCCGAGCTTCGCCTCCAACTCGCGGTTGCGGACGATGACTTCCTGAAGGGCCTCGTTCCGGCCAGCGGCCGTGGTCTCGGTGCGCGCCAGCGCCTCGCGGAGAGTGCGCCAGCGCTCCAGGCGCTCCGCTACTTTACGCAGTTTCTCTCCGGCCGCGGTTGCGGCTCGGGCGTGTTTATCCGCTTCCTCCATCGCTTTCGCGGCGCGGCGGCGGATCGAAGCCGCCTGGCGGTTCAGGGTGTCTACAATGTCGGCGTGCTCGCCTTCCTCGAAGGGACGGTGGCAGGTGGGACAGTGCTCGTCGGCGCCGCTCTGTATTGCTTCCCGCGCCTTGTCTACGTTCTTCGCCTCGCGCTCGTCGGCGGCCGCGGAGCCCCGGCGGGCGGCGGCCAGCTCGCGCAGCGTCTCTTCCTGGCCCCTGAGATCTCGCTCCCTTGCCTCCAGGTCCTCGCCTCCGGAGAGGTCTTCGATCTCCTCCGAGAGCCGCTCGCTCTCTAGCCGCGCTTCTTCAGCCCGCTCACGAAGACTTTTGGCCTCGTCCTCGCCGCGCCGGAGCTCGTCGTGCGCGGCCTCCAGGTCTTTTAGCTCCTGTAGGTGCTCCTCCGCTTTTCTCGACTCCTCCGCGGCCGGCTCCAGCACGGCCATCGTCTCCCGGAGCAACTCCGCGCCGTCCAGGTCGAAGAGCGCGTCCCATCCCGCAAGCGGACTCCCGTTTCCGTCCAGGCTCTCCAGCGTGTCCCACACCTCGGACTCGATGCCGGCGATCCTGGCCTGCGCCGACCGGAGTTCCTTGCGCTCCCGATCCCTCTGCTCGACGCGCCGCTGGTCCTCCTCCAGACGCTCTAACTCCTTTTCGAGCCCCGGTAGCCGTTCCACCTCTGGCTTGAGGCCCTTTAGTTCTTCCTCCGCGGAGGCGAGGTCGGCCAGATCTCTCTCCAGCTCTTCGGCCCGGTCTCCGGCGCGGTGGCGCTCGCCTTCGGCCTCCTGGAGAGAGTTCGAGAGCTTCACGTGTTTGCGGTGCGCCTCGTCGAGCGCGGCGCGGGCCTTGCGGGCGGTCTCCAGGTCCGTCTGGGCGGTCTCGTGTTCGCCGGAGACCCGTTCCAGTTCCTCCTCCAGTCGCTGGCAATCCTTCCTGGCCCCGTCCAGCCGTTCCTTCAGGGAGTCTTCGTCGGCCTCCGCGAGGCGGGACTCGATCAGACGCGCCTCGGTGCGGAGGTCGTTGCGGTCCTCGCGCAATAGCTTCTGAGCCCCCTCGACGCTGCTTATACCGAGCATCTTCGAGATCCTGCGTACCCGGCTGATCCCATCGTCCTGGGCGAAGAACTTGAGTTCCTTCTGCCTCGCGTAGAACGTAGCCTCGAAAGCCGTCCGGTCCATCCTGAGCAGGTTCTCCTCGACCCACCGCGTGACGTCGCTCGTCCCGGTCACGATGGTCTTCCCGGAGGAATCCCGCATCTCCGCACTCGTAGAATTGCTCTTGAGCTGACGCCGCACCGTATATGACTGTCCACCGATGGCGAGCGTAACCTCGACGACCGTCGGGTCCTTCGCAGAGCCGCCGCTCCAGGGGATCAACTCGTTAGAGAACCGCGGACCACCGCCCCGCGATCCGAAGAACGCCCACAATATGCTCTCGAACAGCGTGGACTTCCCCGAGCCGTTCCTCCCCACAACCCCGATAGCACCCTCCGGCGGCAACAACTCAACTGGCTCCCGGAGTTGCTTGTAGTTCTCGATGTACAGCCGTTCCAGGTTCACGAACCGCTCTCCTCGCTCGCCGCCCGCGCCAGATAGCCGCGCCCCTTTTCGAGGAACTCCCCGGCGAACCGCTCCTCCAACTCGCCACGCTCCCGCCGCGTCTTCACGAACTCCGCGAACTCCTCCTCCAGCGCCCCGAAGACCGCCGATACGGACCCGCTCTCCCGCTCCTCCGGCAGTTCCTCGGCGTGGACCTCCAGGGAGAAGTTCAGGCATCGGCGTTGCAGGTCGCGCAGCAAAGCTCGATCCACCCCGCTCGATACCCCGCGCCGCACGTCGTAGACCCGCAACCGCACCATCGCGCCGTCCAGGTCCATGCCCTCCGTCCGCTCTCGGACGGCATCCGTAAGCGCCGCCGAGTCCATGTCTCTAGCTTTGATCTTCTCCAGGTCCAACATCGGGCGCGCTTCTATCTCGACGTGCTCCACGCTCTTCAGTCCATTACCATCGAACTCCACGATGGCGAACCCCGGCTTCGACGCTACCTCCCCGAACCCGAACCGCTCCGTCGCCCCGGCGTAGTAGGCGTTCGGCTTGTGCTCGTGGAACTCGTGGTAGTGGCCGAGTGCGACGTAATCGAAGCCACCGGAGATCATGTTGGACTGCAAGTTCGCCTCTCCCATCTCGTGCTGCTTCGCCTCCAAACCCGGTACCATCCCGTGCGTCACGAGAATGTTCACGTCCGCGTCACGGGCGGGCATCACCGCCCCCGTCCCTAAGACCGCCCCGTGCGGCACCAGCGTAACGCCCACGTTGATGCTGTCTATGTCATCCGACCAGTAGTCCAGGTCGAAACCATGCGCGGAGATCACATTGACCAGGTTCCCATACTCAAGCGCCGCCGTAGTCGTCCGCAGCCGCGGCGTCTCGTGGTTCCCGGCGGCTACGACGTATGGGATACCGGCGCGCGCGGTGATGCGGGCCGTCTGTTTCAGGAAGCCGATGATCACGTGCGTCGCCGGGCGCACCGAGTCGAAGACGTCGCCCGAGTGGATCACCAGGTCCACCTCCCGCTCCAGGATGGCGTCAACCGCCCGCGCGTAAGCCTCCTGCACGTCCACCTCCCGCTGGTTGCGGTTGGACGCTGGGTCGAGCTTCGCGTACCGGGTGTACCCCAGGTGCGTATCCGAGATGTGAGCTATACGAACTACGTCGGGATCCTCTCCATGTGGAAGCCTACGCTATTCTAGCTGGAACCTTCGACAATTCACGAGTTGAGTAGCGTTACATGCGAGAAAGTAGATTGTCGTATTCGGCGTGTGTACCGATCCAGAACCAGACCATCGTGTCTCCTTCTCTGATCCCGAGCGCGCGGTAATCTTTGCTGACTCGAACCGAATAGGTAGGTTCGGTCGCGTGTACTTGCTTGAAGCGCAACCCCGGATGGTCCGGGTTCTCGGCAAACCGCCTGTAAGCTTCACGCGCTCTATCTTTGATCGGCTCCGGTAGACGAGAGAAAGCCCTCCGAAACCGGCGGGTCGTCCTGGATCTCAAAGCGATTCTGGGTCCAGATCCTCGGTCTCACCTCTCTCGTGTTCGTCCAGTGCCTCCCGCGCGAGCGAGGACAAAGCGCCCTGCGACTCGGCAAAACGCTTCTCCCATTCTCCTTCCGAAGTAAGCTCCGCGAGCAGCCACTCGGCTACGGCGTCTTGCTCATCTTGAGGTAATTGGGAAGCGGCATCGAAAGCCTTTTTAAGTAGATCCGTCACTTACTAGCCTCTCAGTTCAACCTTTGCGTAGGAGAGCACGGCAAGCAGATCCTCACGCTCCAGATCCTCGTAATCCGCAAGGATCTCCTCTTTCGTCATCCCGCTGCTCATCAACTCCAGCAGCATCTTCACCGGATATCGAAGTCCTCTGACGATCGGCTTGCCGTGGCATATTTGCGAGTCGATGGTGATGTGTTCGAGCAGATTGTCCATGTATGTAGTCTATGGCGTGAGATAAGCTCGTTCAAGAAGCGAACGCACGGCAGGTTCGCCTGAAGCTAGGCTCCTGTCTGACGTTTGGCGATAAGCGACCGGATCTCAGGCACGAGGTCATTCGGGACTTCCATGAAAGTCTGATTCTGGTACTCGAAAGCCGCTTCATCTTCGGCGGTCGCTTCATCTTCGGTCTGTTCCTCGTAGTGTCCGAGAACTTTCCGCACTCTCTCTTCGTCCCAACCTGGAGGAAATTTCGTCTGGCTCATCGTGTTCCTCTCTGACGGCGCCGTCCCCGGTAGGCTACCAGAGGTTTGCCCGTCAACTGCGTTTATGTTGCTCTTGCCGCCTCCGCCGCCACGTGCCCGGCGAGGGTCGTGACGAAGGTCTTGAGGCCGGTCAACTCGGATAGCTCGGAGTAGTCTCCAGTGTTCACGGAAGTGCGTGGTGACAGTAGCACGGAGGCTGAAGTGTATAGCTGTTCCTGTACGAGCTTTTGGCAGAGGACGTTGTACCGGTCGGCGTAGGATGCTCCGTCGAATTCTTCGAGCACGGGGAAGTGCGGTGAGCTATCGCGGACCGGGGAACGAGAGCCCGCGCAATCCTCTACCAGGATCAGCCACCCCACGAATGGGCGCGGTATCTGCCCGAATGCTTCTTCACGATATGCTTTCCACAGGTCCACGCCGGTGCCGATAGCTTCTTCGGCGCGGTTGTTGAAGTTGTTCCCAAACGAGGGTCCTACCTGGCTCTTTAGTTCGATGGCTGCTACGAGCCTTCCGTCGTTGATAACGAGCATGTCCCACAGCTTCGTCGGACGGAAGAATCCGGGGAGCGTGAGTACCCGACGCTGCAGGCATATTTCCGCCCCTTCGAGGTCGTTGAGCCGCACGACGTCCTTTATTACAGCGAAGAACAAAACCGTTGACCTATGTGAGATCATGGGAACATGAAAGCTTACTCCGAAGACCTGCGCCAGAAGATAGTTCAAGCTCTCCAACGAGGCATCTCCAAATCCCAGGCCGCCCGCCTCTTCGATGTCAG
>JBBPZZ010000109.1:0-14319 GCA_038198445.1 Rubrobacterales bacterium | reverse complement strand
TTCGAAGCGCTCAAAGGCACAAGCGGAGCAACGAGCGGAGCAACAGCCAAAGGCATAGGCATCTACGTGGGAGATGTGGAAGAGGAGGAGGGGAGGAAGAGCGCGGCGGAGTATGTGCTGGAGAGCATACCTGAGGTGGAGGTTTTCCTGGGCGCTCTCGCCCGGTGATAATTGTCGGCACACAGGCCATTAGGAAAGGGGAAATACGATGACGAACTGGACGCTCACCTACGATAACTACGAGCCCGAGGAGGAGGGACTCAGGGAGGCGATGACCTCCACTGGAAACGGGTATTTTTGCACCAGAGGAACGGCCCATTGGTCCGACGCCGACGAGGTTCATTATCCGGGGACCTACGTCCACGGCGGCTTCAACCGCGAGACGACGATCATGGCCGGAAGGCCGGTGTTGAACGAGGACCTGGTCAACCTGCCTAATTGGCTCGTCTTGAAGCTCCGTATCGAGGAGGACGGCGAACCCGTGGACCTCGACAACGTCGAGCTTCTCAGCTACAGGCACGAGTACGACATCCGGCACGCTACGGTGATACGCAACCTGCGCTTCCGGGACAAGGAAGGCCGCGAGACCAGCCTGGAGAGCCGCCGCTTCGTGAGCATGGCCGACATGCACCAGGCGGGAATTGAGTGGAAGATCACCCCCGAGAACTGGTCCGGCAAGATCGAGATAATAACGGCGCTGGACGGCCGGGTCACGAACAACGGCGTGGCTCGCTACCAGGAGCTCGCGGGCCGCCACCTGGACCCGATCTCTCCCCGGACGTTCGGTCCGGAGGTCATAGCCCTGCTCGTGCGTAGCCGCCAGTCGCGGATCTACGTCGCCGAGGCGGCCCGTACCCGCGTCTACGGAGAGCAGGGACTTCTCCCCGTGGAACGTAGCCTCTACCAGATGCAGGACTACATTCACCAAGTCGTTTCCCTGGAGGTTGAAGAGAAAACGCCCGTGCGCGTCGAGAAGATGGTCGCTTTCTATACCTCCCGAGACCATGCCATAAACGAACCGCTGGCCAACGCCGGAAAGGCGGTGGCGCGCTACGGGACCTTCGAGGAGGCTTTCGACGAGCACGCGCGTGCGTGGGATAAATTGTGGGACGCCTGCGACATGGAAATCCCCGGCGACGATCGGGTTCAACTCCTGGTCCGTCTGCACATCTTGCACATCTTGCAGGTCTGCTCCCCGCATACCGCCGACCTCGACGCGGGCGCTCCCGCGCGCGGACTCAACGGCGAGGCTTACCGCGGACACATCTTCTGGGATGAGATCTACATCTACCCGTTCCTGAACTTTCGGCTGCCGCAGATTACGCGCGGACTCCTCGTCTACCGTTACCGGCGTCTCGATGAGGCCCGGGCGGCGGCCAGGAATGCCGGTTACAGGGGCGCCATGTACCCCTGGCAGAGTGGTTCCGACGGCCAGGAAGAGACCCAGCAGGTACACCTGAACCCCAACTCCGGGAGTTGGGACCCCGACCTCAGCCATCGTCAGCGGCACGTAGGCGCGGCCATCTTCTACAACATCTGGCACTACTATCAGGTGACGGGTGACATGGAGTTTCTGCTGGATTGCGGGGCGGAGATGATGTTGGAGATCGCCCGGTTCTGGGCTTCCATAGCCCACTACAACGAGGAGCGGGACCGGTACGAGATCCACGGCGTAATGGGGCCGGATGAGTTCCACGAGAAATATCCCGGTTCGGACGAAGAAGGACTACGCAACAACGCCTACACGAACGTGATGGTGGCGTGGATGTGCGAGAGCGCCCAGGAGATCCTGAACATGCTCCCCGAACGGCGCCGGGAAGAGTTGCGGGCTAAGATAGATCTCTCCGACGACGAGGTAGAGCTGTGGGGCGAGATGAGCCACAAGATGTTCGTCCCGTTCCACGAAGACGAAGAAGGCAACCCAATCATCAGCCAGTTCGAGGGTTACGAGGACCTGGAGGAGTTAGACTGGGAAGCGTACCGGGAGAAGTACGACAACATCCAGCGGCTCGACCGCATCCTGAAAGCCGAGGGCGACGACCCCGACCGCTACAAGCTCGCCAAGCAGGCGGATACCCTGATGCTGTTCTTCCTTTTCCCCGAAGAGGACCTCAAGCGGCTCTTCGAGAAACTCGGATACGAATACACGCCGGAAACGGCCCGCCACAACATCGACTACTACGCGCAGCGTACCTCCCACGGCTCCACGTTGAGCTTCGTGGTCCACGCGGCGATCATGGCCGACATCGATCCCGAGAGCTCGTGGAAGAGGTACATGGTGGCGCTAGAAAGCGACATCGGGGACGTGCAGGGCGGTACCACCAGGGAGGCTATCCACCTGGGGGTCATGGCCGGGACGCTGGACCTTCTCCAGCGCGGCTACATGGGGAGTGAGATCCAGGACGGAGTCCTCTACTTCGCCCCGAAACTCACTGATAAGCTCGATGGTTTGTCGTTCTCGATGCGCTTCCGCGATATACCGATGGACGTCGCGCTGAACGACGGAAAATTGACGGTCGCCCCGCAAGCCGACGGTTTCGGCGATCACATCAAGATCGGCGTCGGTGACGACGTTCAGGAGATCGAGAACGGAGAGAGCTCTACGTTCGACCTCTAGGTAGACTCCCTGATCGGCCAATCCCCGGAGCGTATCCGAGTTCAAATGCGGCTTACGCTCCGGGGGTTCGTTCGCGCGAAGCCCGGCGTCCCTGCCCTCTAACGCCTCCGCGAGGACTGGACGATAGCGTCGATTTCTGTCCCGAGGAGATTGATGACAAGGATTTCGGCCATACTCTTGCGCCGACATGTCCCGGTCGAGGAAGATAGGCGCAGTGAGGATCAAACGACAAGCGAGCGCGGAACTGGCGAAGGGTGGAGGGCCGCGTTTGATCTCCGGGCCGCTACTGTTACTGGCGCTCGCGACGTTTGCGATCTTCTCCGGCTTCCAACTCCTTCTCTCTGTCGTCCCGCTGTACGCGGAGGAAGCCGGGGGCGGAAGCTCGGGCGCGGGTCTCGCCACCGCGGTGTTCATGCTCTCGACAGTGCTGACCCAAGTCCAGATGCCGCGTTTGCTAAACCGTTTCGGTTACACCGCGACGTTGTCGGTCGGTCTACTGTTTCTCGGGTTGCCTTGTTTTCTCTATCCGCTGGCGCGAAGCCTGGACAGTATCCTTGCCGTGACTCTTGCGCGGGGTGTGGGGTTCGGCATAGCCACGGTTATATTCGCCGCGCTCGTAGTAGAGCTCGCCCCGCCCGAACGCCGGGGCGAGGCGCTCGGCGTCTTCGGCGTGGCGATAACATTACCCGCCATATTCTGTAACCCACTGGGACTCTGGCTCGTGGACCTCTCCGGCTACGGCGCGGTATTTGTTTTGGCCGGAGCGGCGCCCTTAATCGGTATGGCGGCCGTACCCGGTATCCGCGCGGTCGCGCCCCTCGCGCAAGGCCAGGGCAGCGACGCGGGCTTCCTGAAAGGACTCAGACGCGGCCCGCTCTTGCGGCTCTTCCTGCTGTTTTCCGCGGCGACCTCGGCGACCGGTGTCCTGGTGACTTTCCTGCCGCTCGCCATCTCTGAGCGAGGCGTATTCTCGGCGGCGACGGCGCTCCTCTTCTTCGGGATCACGAGCACCGCCAGCCGCTGGTGGGCGGGACGCTTCGGCGACCGCCACGACCCGCGCCTCCTGCTCGCGCCCGGTCTCCTCCTCGCCGCCCTGGGCATGGCCGCCCTCCCGCGTGGCGGACTCGTTATGCTCACCGGGGCTGTCCTCTTTGGCGCCGGACTCGGACTACTCCAGAACTCGACGCTCATACTCACCATGGACCGGGTCGCCGAGAACGAACGCGGCCTGGGCAGTACTCTGTGGAACGTATCCTTCGATGCCGGCACCGGCGCGGGCGCATTCTTCTTCGGGTTTTTGGTCGGTGTGACAGGCTTCGCCGCGGCGTTCTACATCTCCGCCGTTATCCTGCTGGTCGCCATCGCGATCGTCGTCTTGGACCGACCCCAACAGCGAAGTTCCGACCCCGCTGAAACTTGACAGGTCGATCGCCAATTCGTTATCCTTCGTGATTCAGAAGTATAAATCCGTAATGCGGAACATAGCAAGAGACGGAAAAGGCGCGCCGCGCACGATCACCTGGCCTGTCTTCCTTTAGGGTAGAAGGAGAAGGCGCGTGGGGGCGATCACCTCGCCGGATCTTCCAACATTGCGTCGTGAGGCGTGTAGGGAGGTGCAGGTGGAGTTTCTTCAACCCGCGAATTTTCGCGAAGCCTTAGAGGTCAAGGCCGCGCATCCAGAGGCCGTGCCGGTCTTCGGCGGTACAGACATCATGGTAGAGATAAACTTTGCCCGCCGCCGACCCGAAGCGATCCTCGACCTCACGCGAGTCCCGGAGCTGGCGGAGTGGAGCGAGGAAGACGGGCTCGTACGGGTGGGCGCGGGCGTAACTTACAGTCGCATCATCACCGAGCTGAGAGAGAAGCTGCCGGGGCTCGCGATGGCTTCGCGGACGGTCGGTTCGCCCCAGATCCGGAACCGCGGCACCGTCGGCGGGAACCTGGCGACCTCGTCTCCGGCCGGGGATGGGTTGCCGCCGCTATACGCCTCCGACGCCGAGGTAGAGGTCGCGTCGATCAATGGTACCAGGCGGCTGCCGGTATCCGAGTTCATTGCGGGTCCCAAGCGAAACGCTCTCGAACCTGAAGACTTGATCTCCGCTTTCCACATACCGGAGGCCACGGGGCCGCAGCAGTACGCCAAGATCGGGACCCGCAACGCCATGGTGATCGCCGTCTGCTCCTTCGGGCTCGCCCTGCATCCCGAACAGGGAAAGGTCGGCGCGTGCATCGGATCGGCGGGACCGACCCCTATACAGGCCGCCGAAGCCGAGGAATTTATTCAGGGCGTGCTGGAGGAATCCGGGCTCTGGGAGTCGCGGGGAGAGATAGGCGAGAGTGCGCTGCGGCGCTTTGGAGAGTTGGTGGCCGCGGCGGCGAGACCCATAGATGACGTGCGGGGGACGGCGGAGTACCGGCGTCACTCGGTCGGCGTGCTGGCGAGGCGGACGCTCAAGTGGGCCTGGGACGAGTACCGGGAGGTGACCGATGCGGCTTAGGCTGGAGGTCAACGGAGAGATTCGTGAAGCAGACGGTGTCTGGGAGGGTGAGAGTTTGCTCTACGTCCTGCGCGAGCGGCTGGAGCTACCCGGCTCGAAGAATGCCTGCGAGCAGGGAGAGTGCGGGTCGTGCTCGGTCTATATGGACGGTACGCTGGTTTGCTCTTGTCTCGTGCTGGCGGGACAGGCGGAGGGGCGCAAAGTCGTGACGGTAGAGGGGATCTCCTCTGGGGACGAGCTTCATCCAGTGCAGGAGGCGTTCGTGGAGGCTGGGGCGGTGCAGTGCGGGTTCTGCACGCCGGGGTTTATCGTGGCGACGCACGACCTGCTGCGGAGGAAGCCTTCTCCCACGGACCCGGAGATCCGGGAGGCTCTGGCCGGAAACCTCTGCCGCTGCACGGGCTACGAGAAGATCCTGGACGCCGTGCGTCTGGCGGTGGAGAGGGTGGGCCAGCCGTGATCGGGCATCGCAAGGTTATCGAAAAGTGCGCGATCTCGACGGTGGACGCCGCCGGTAACGAGTACGAGTCCGGCCATGTCGTCATCGAAGGTAACCGCATCATCGCGGTGGGAGAGGGGCCAGCGCCGGAAGAGCACACGAGGGACGCGGAGCGGATCGACGGTAGCGGGTGTCTGGCGACACCGGGGCTCGTGAACTGTCACCATCATCTCTACCAATGGGCGACTCGCGGGCTGGCGCAGGAGGCGACGCTCTTCGAGTGGCTGGTCGAGTTGTATCCGGTGTGGGCTTTGATCGACGAGGAGATCGAACACGCCGCCGTCCGCGCGGGCCTCGCGGCGCTCGCGCACTCCGGCTGCTCCACCTCGACGGACCATCATTACGTCTTTCCGAAGGGTGCCGGGGACCTTCTCGCCGTCGAAGTGGAGGCGGCGCGGGAGCTGGGCCTGCGGTTCCACCCGTGCCGGGGTTCGATGGACCTCGGGAAGTCCCGTGGTGGGCTGCCGCCGGATGAGGTCGTGGAGGACCGCGATGAGATACTCTCCGCCTGCGAAGCGGCGCTGGATCGCTTCCACGACCCTTCCTTCGACTCGATGCTCCGCGTCGCTTTGGCTCCTTGTTCTCCGTTCTCCGTGACGCGCGAGCTGATGCGTGAGACGGCGGAGTTCGCCCGGTGGCGCGGCGTCCGGCTGCACACACACCTTGCCGAGACGAAAGACGAGGAAGAGTTTTGTAAGGAGAAGTTCGGCGTGCGGCCCGTCGAGTACCTGGAGGATCTAGGGTGGCTCGGTCACGATGTCTGGCTCGCTCACTGCGTCCATCTGAACGAGAGAGAGATCCAGCGCTTCGGTGAGACTGGAACGGGTGTGGCTCATTGTCCCTCATCGAACGGCCGGCTCGGTGCGGGGATAGCACCGGTCGCGGCGTTCGTGGGGGCGGGCGCGCCGGTTGGACTCGGAGCGGACGGCGCCGCGTCGAACGAGGCGGGGGAGCTGGGTATAGAGATGCGGCAGGCGCTTCTGGCGGCGCGCTTCGCGGGCGGGCCGAAGGCGATGACGGCGCGGCGGGCGCTGGAGCTGGCGACGATGCATGGGGCGCGGTGCCTGGGGCGGGAAGTGGAGATCGGCTCTCTCGAACCCGGCAAGCTCGCGGACGTGGCCCTCTGGAGGATGGACCGCATCGGGCAGGCCGGTATCTCCGACCCCGTCGCGGCGCTCGTACTCGGCCCCCCGTGTCCCGTGCATCTTTTGCTGGTGAACGGCGTTCCGGTGGTGGAGAGCGGGGAGCTGGGGACGGTGGACGTGGATGAGGTGGCGAGGGAACTCGACCGCGAGAGCCGGCGGCTCGCCGGGAAGTTTGAGGAGGTGAGTATATGACGCGGGCGGAGATAGCCCCGACGCGCGAGCGTCCGAAGGTCCCGGTCCAGCGGCCCGGAAGGGTCGGGGAGAACAGTGGCCGGGTCGATGGAGTTCCGAAGGTCCGGGGCGAGTTCGAGTACTCGTCGGACCTGCACATGGACGGGATGCTCTGGGGGGCGACGCTCAGGAGCCCGCATCCGCGCGCCGACATCCGGTCGATAGACGTCTCGGAGGCCGAGGCGATGCCGGGCGTTCACGCGGTCCTGACGCACGAAGACGTGCCGGGCCGGAAGGTGTACGGGATGGAGATCCCCGACCAACCCGTGCTGGCGTGGGAAAGCATCCGTTACCAGGGCGAGGCCGTCGCTATAGTCGCCGCCGATCATCCGGAGACCGCGCGGCTGGCGCTGGCGAAGATACAGGTGGACTACGAAGTCCTCGACCCGCTTGCCGACGCGGAAGAAGCGTTGAGGGGCGACGCTCCGAAGCTGCACTTGTCGGGGAACGTGTTGCGGCACGTCAAGATCCGTCATGGCGACCCCGAGGCGACCGCCGACGTGGTCGTGAGCGGCGAGTACGAGGTCGGGATGCAGGACCAGGCATTTCTCGGGCCGGAGTCCGGGCTGGCCGTCCCGGACGGCGAGGGCGGCGTGGACCTGTACATATCGACGCAGTGGCTGCACGTGGACCGAGACCAGGTCGCCGAGAGCCTGGACCTCCCACCGGAGATGGTGCGCCTGACGCTCTCCGGCGTCGGCGGGGCGTTCGGTGGCCGGGAAGACCTCTCCATTCAGATACACTCGTGCATGCTCGCCCTGCACACCGGCCGGCCCGTGAAGATGGTCTACAACCGCGAGGAATCTTTCTACGGGCACGTCCACCGGCACCCGGCGAAGATGCGCTTCGAGCACGGCGCAACGAAGGACGGCGAGCTGGTCTACGTGAAGGCGCGGCTCCTGCTCGACGGCGGCGCCTACGCATCCAGCTCGATGGCCGTCTGCCTGAACGCGGCGACCTTCGCGGGTGGGCCGTACAAGGTCCCGAACGCGGAGATCGACAGCTACCTGATGTACACGAACAACCCGCCGTGCGGGGCGATGCGCGGTTTCGGGGCGGTCCAGGCGTGCTTCGGACACGAGTCGCAGATGGACAAGCTGGCGGCGGCGCTCGGGATGGACCCGCTGGATCTCCGAATTAAGAACGCCCTCGAAGCGGGAGATACGTTGCCCTTCGGCCAGATGTTGCCCGAACCGGCGCCGGTGAAGGAGATCCTGGAACGTGTAAAGGCGATGCCCCTGCCGGAGGCAAAGGAGGTCATGGGCCGAGACCTGCGCGAGCTTCCGGGCGGCGTATCCAACGTAACGCACGGCGAGGGTGTCCGGCGCGGCGTCGGCTACGCCGTCGGCATAAAGAACATCGGGTTCTCCGCCGGGTTTGATGACTACTCCACGGCGCGCGTCAGCGTCTCGGTGGAAGACGGCGAGCCGCTGGTCCGGGTCCACACGGCGGCGGTGGAGGTCGGCCAGGGACTCGTTACGTTGCAGGCCCAGATCGCCCGCACCGAACTGGGCGTGGAACGAGTCGCCGTGCTGCCGGCGGATACGCGGGTCGGTTCCGCTGGCTCGACCTCGGCCTCACGCCAGAGCTACGTTACCGGCGCGGCGGTCAAGGCGGCGTGCGAGGAGGTGCGCGAGCGTATCTTCGAGCGGGTCCGGGAGGAGTTCGGGGAGGCGGCGGAAGGTCTGTACATCGAGGATGGCGTTGTAGCTAGAGACGGAGAAGTAATCATTGCGTTGGACGAGTTGATCGGGTCCGACGAGATAGAGGAGACGGTCGAGTTCCATCACAAGGAGACCTATCCGGCGGACGAGAACGGGCAGGGAGACGTGCATCTGCAGTTCGCCTTCGCGGCGCATCGCGCGGTCGTGGAGGTGGACACCGAGTTGGGTTTGGTTCGGGTGGTCGAGATCGCCACGGCTCAGGACGTGGGTAAGGTCATGAACCCGCAGGCTCTGGAGGGCCAGATCGAGGGCGGCGTTGCCCAGGGGCTCGGGCTCGCTCTTCTGGAGGAGATTCAGGTGAAGGACGGCAGGATACAGAACGCCTCCTTCACGGACTATCTGCTCCCGACCATTCTGGACATGCCGCCCGTCAAGATGGACATCCTCGAACTCGCTGACCCCGAAGCCCCCTACGGCCTGAAAGGCGTCGGCGAACCACCGACGATCTCCTCGACCCCGGCAATCGTCTCGGCGCTGCGGGACGCGACCGGCCGCGAACTGCGGAGGGTGCCGGTGAGGCCGGAGCAACTAGTGGGCCTCACCGGGAAACCACCCGAGGAGCCGCCGCAACCGGGTAGCGCCGGTTACGCGGAGATCGGACGCCTGGACGAGCGGAGGGAGCAATAATGCCCGGCTACGAGAGGGCCGGGATCAGCGCCGAGCTCACGGTTACACCCTCGGAGGCCGCCGGGAAGACGCCGGAGGACCAGGTCGAGGCTGCTAAGGCCGCGGCCGGTGAGTCCGGCCTGGCGCGTGAGGCAGGACCGGCGGCTTTGGTGTTGGCCGGTGGAAGGAGTGAAGTCCTCGCGGCGGCCACGAAGGTTATAGAGGCGGCGATGGACGCGGGTGCTCGTGAAGTGCGCGTAAAGGTGGAGGTTGAAGGCGACGCCCGGAGGTTCCAGTGAGAAAATGGATCTCGGGACACGCGGTCGGGTGGAACCGGCCTGTTACATGAATCCACCCAGCGTATCCGCGGGACCGGGAAGAGGAGCATTTTTGGAGCCGGAGATCAGGTCAAGAGTACCCCGTTTCGACGATGGAGCGCCCATCGCCCGGTTCGGATGCGTGTTTGCGTCCGCTGGAAAGGCAGTGAGATGAGTTTTCCGGAAGTAGCGGTTATCCTTCCGGGTTGGGTCGAGGAGTATCTGTCTGACCCGTCCCGCGAGTACCCGACGGAGGAGGATCGGATGCGGCTCGTGATCGAGCTCTCGCGGCTGAACATCGAGCACGGCACGGGCGGCCCGTTCGGCGCTGGAATTTTCGACCTGAGCACGAACCGGCTCGTCGCGCCGGGGGTCAACCTGGTTACCACCTCCAACCTCTCGTTCGCCCACGCGGAAGTCGTGGCGATCATGGTCGCCCAGCGCGTGCTGGGACACTTCGACCTGGGCGGAGAGAACCGCCCGGTATACGAACTGGCAGCGAGCACCGAGCCGTGCTCGATGTGCTTTGGCTCGGTGCCGTGGTCGGGCGTCCGGCGGCTGGTGTGCGGAGCGCGCGACGAGGATGCCCGCGAGATCGGCTTCGACGAGGGACCGAAGATGCCGGACTGGCAATCCGCGCTGGAGCAGCGCGGCATCTCCGTCACGCGCGACGTATGCCGTGAGGAAGCCGCGGCGGTGCTCCGAAGCTACGCTCGGGGAGACGGAGTTATATACAACGGCCGCCAGGGTGCTTGATCTAGCAGGTCGCGCCCCGCGTCCCGGAATGAAATAGAGCCTCCCACACCAATCCAGACACCGAAAAACAGACCCTACGGCGACTGTTTTTCCGGAATCCTCGTAAGCCTTGACACGACCAAAACAATCAGCTATATTTCTTCTCGTAGAAAATATTGACCACGATGCGGAATAATCTTGGGTGGTGGGATTCCGGGTTCTGGTGGGTCACGATGGGTGTTAGGAGGAGAGTGTGTCGGAACGGAGAGTAGTGGAGGGGAGAGGTCCGCATCCCGTGGACGAGGTGTTGCCGGCGGGCCGGATGGCCGCGTTCGGGTTGCAGCACGTGATGACGATGTACGCGGGGATCATCGCGGTGCCGTTAATCGTGGCTACGGCGCTCAAGTTGCCGCCGGATCAGCTCGTGTACATAATCAACGCGAGTTTCTTTATGTGCGGGATCGCGACGCTTATCCAGACCATCGGGTTCTGGAAGTTCGGGGTCAAGCTGCCGATCGTGCAGGGTACGACCTTCGCGGCGGTAACGCCGATGATCCTGATCGGGGGTCAGTATGGATTGCAGGGGGTCTATGGATCGGTGATAGTGGCCGGTATCCTGACAGTATTGGCGGCGCCGTTCTTCGGGAAGCTGTTAAGGTTCTTCCCGCCGGTGGTGACGGGTTCGATCATCACCATTATCGGCGTCTCGTTGATGCCGGTTGCTATACGTTGGGCGGCGGGAGGCGTGCCGGACGCCCCGGACTACGCCAGCCCGGCGAACATCGGTCTCGCATTCGCGGTGCTTGTCTTGATCCTCGCCATCACCCGGTTCTTCGGAGGATACTTCGGCGGTTTTGTCAGCAGGATCGCGATCCTGCTCGGCCTCGTCATCGGCACCATCCTTGCAACGGTCCTCGGGGTCGCCGACTTTGCTCGTGTCGGAGACGCCGCCTGGGTCGGCATAGCGGTGCCTTTCCACTTCGGGCTGCCGACGTTTCAGTTGGTCCCGATCCTGTCCATGACGCTCGTGATGTTGATCGTGATGGTCGAGACCACGGCGGACATTCTGGCTATCGGCGAGATCACCGAGAAGCGCGTCGGCCCCGATGAGGTGGCCCGCGGCCTGCGGGCGGACGGCATCTCGACGGTCCTGGGAGCCATCTTCAACTCCTTCCCCTTCACCGCCTTCGCCCAGAACGTTGGCCTCGTGCGATTCACCAACATCAAGAGCCGCTTCGTGGTGGCCGCCGCCGGCGTGATACTCGTGCTGCTGGGCCTCTTTCCGAAGCTGGCCGCGGTCGTTGCATCCATACCGCTGCCCGTTCTCGGCGGCGCGGGGCTCATACTCTTCGGCACCGTCGCGGGGGCGGGTATACAGACGTTGTCCAAAGTAAACCTTACCGACAACCGGAACCTCATCATCGTCGCCGTTAGCATCGCGCTCGGTGTGATCCCGGCGGCCCTGCCGGAGTTCTACGACGGGTTCCCCGAGGGCGTGCGGATAGTCTTTGAGAGCGGCATCACGGCGGCCAGCATCGCCGCCATCGCCCTCAACATCCTCTTCAATCTCGTCGGACGCCGGCCGGATACTTACGACCTGGTCGAGAACACCGGCGGCGTGGAGGAGAAGATCACCGTGATGGAAGCCAACAGCCTCGACCGTGAGGCGTTCATAAATCGCTTCGCACCGCTGTTCCAGGGAGAGCGCTGGGTCGCCGAGGAAGCCTGGAAAGAGCATCCGTTCTCCAGCATCCACGACCTGCGGCAGGCTTTCCAGACCGCTGTCTACGACGCCTCGGAAGAGCGTCAGGTGGAACTGCTCCGGTCATATCCGGTGCTCGGCGGGCCGGACACGGGCGACCTGTCGCGGCTCTCAAGGAGGGACCGGGCAACGGTGGGCCTTGACCGGCTCACCCCCGAAGAGGACGAGACCTTCCGCCGCGCGAACGAGGCTTACGAGGAGAAGTTCGGGTTCCCGCTGGTTACCGCTCTACGCGAGCACAGCAAAGAGACGATACTGGAGGACGCCGAGTCCCGGCTCAAGCACAACAGGGAGCCGGAGACCCTGATCTCCGTGGTGGAGGTCGTCAAGATAGCGAACTACCGCCTCCAGAACCTCATCGAGGAATCCCTGATAGGCGCGAGCCGGTAACGGAGAGCCGTTAAAGGAACGATACACACCCTAGAACTGGAGGAAGATGCCTGAGAAACTCTCCATGAGTGAAGTGAACGAATTGAGCGTGGACGAGTTCGCGGCGCGGTTCGGAAAGCTGTTCGAGCACTCGCCCTGGGTGGCGGAGGGAGCCTGGCATGCGCGTCCCTTCGCCGGCCTTCCGGAGCTTCACGGCGCGTTCCTCGGAACGGTGAATGAAGCTCCGGTCGAGCGGCGGGTCGCACTCATCCGGGCGCACCCGGACCTGGCGGGCAAGGCGGCACGCGCCGGGGACCTTACACCAGAGTCCGCGAGCGAGCAGTCGTCGGTGGGTCTGGACCGGCTCTCCACGGAGGAGTACGAACAATTTCACCGCTTGAACGCTGCGTACCGGGAGAAGTTCGACCTACCATTCGTGGTGTGCGTCCGGGATCACACCAAAGAGTCAATCTTCGCCGCCGCCGAAACCCGGCTGGAGCACACACGAGAAGAAGAGATCGAAGCCGCCCTCGGCGAGATCTCCCGCATAACGTATCTGAGACTCCAGGATGCCGTAGAGCCTGACGATGTCTCGGGACGTAATGGAATAATCTACAACGCCCGGCAGGGCGAACAGTCTGCCAAAGGAGGAAAAAGATGAGCGAGAGTACCGGAACGGCCACGGGGCAGATCGTCCTGGGCCAGAACAACTACGGGAAGTCGGAGGTCCGGGTCTTCAAGGTGAACCGCGACACCAACCGGCACGAGGTATGGGACCTGGACGTGCGCGTCTCCCTGGAGGGCGACTTCCAGGCGGCGCACGTCGAGGGTGACAACACCGGCCTGCTGGCGACGGACACCATGCGGAACACGGTATACGCGCTTGCAAAGGACCATCTCACCGGGAGCATCGAGGATTTTGGCCTGACATTAGTGGACCACTTCCTCGAAGCCGGGCCGAGCGTTACCGGCGTAAGCATCGAGATCACGCAGTTCCTTTGGAACAGGATCGAGGTGGACGGACAGCCTCACGAGCACTCCTTCGTCCGGGACCGCGGCGAGCGGAAGGCGAAGGTGTGGGGCGACGAGAGCGGCGCCCGGCGGGTGGAGGCCGGCATCGGTGACATATACGTGCTCAAGACGACCAACTCGGGCTGGGAAGGTTTCCTTCGGGAGCAGTTCACCACCCTGCCGGACACCAACGACCGTATCCTCGCCACCATAGTCACGTCGAAGTGGGAGTACAACACCACGGACGCTGACTTCGATCGCCTGTGGAACGGCGTTATGCAGACGACCCTCAAAACCTTCACGGATCATTACAGTCCCTCGGCGCAAAACACTCTGTACCGCACTGGCAAGGCTGTTCTGGAGGCGTTCCCGGAGATAGAGAGGATCTGGTACTCGTTTCCAAACGTGCATCATATCCCCTACGATCTGGATCGCTTCGGCATCGAGAACAACGGCGAGATCTTCCACGCCACCCAGGACCCTTACGGCCAGATCGAAGGCTGGGTCGAGCGGCGCCCGTGAGCGGCTTTCTAACAACTCACGTCCTCGACACCGCCAGCGGACGCCCCGCCGCCGGTATGTCCCTGGAACTGTTCCGAATATCCGGTGACGAGCGCAGATCATTAAAGAAGATTGCGACCAACGAGGACGGCCGCACCGACGAACCGCTGTTGAGCCAGGATGAGTTCGAGACCGGCATATACGAGATAGTCTTCGACGTGGGAGCATACTTCGAGGGGGAAGCCGGCGTCCCGGAGCCACCGTTCTTGTCGCTGGTGCCGATCCGGTTCGGCATCGCCGATCC
>JBBPZZ010000108.1:0-33309 GCA_038198445.1 Rubrobacterales bacterium | reverse complement strand
GATCGTCTACAAGAACGTACAATGAGATCAAGAAGGAGTCGAGATCCATGATGGCACCATCCTTTGGAGAGAGTTTGGTACATCAGCATACGATCCTGGCTCCTTCTCTGTGAATCTGAATTACACATCAGTCGTCTAAGGATAAGGTGGGGAAGGGCAGGCACTCGGAGGAGAACAGCACAGTCCGGTAAACGTATCGGCCCGCGGCATTCTCCCTCGGGAAGTTTGATATATAGTGCCGCGTGGGACCAATATGGGAATACAGATATGAGTGGGAACCAGGGAAAGGAGTCTCATGAGTGAAGAGCAGGTGGAGAAGCGCACTTTCGAGCCGCCGGAGGAGTTCGCTTCTCAGGCGAACGTAAACGATCCTTCGGTCTATGAGAAGGCGGCGGAGGACTACGAAGGTTTCTGGGCGGACCGAGCCCGTGAGCTCCACTGGTTCAAGGAGTGGGACCAGGTCCTCAACTGGGAGCCGCCCGAGGCTGAATGGTTTGTCGGCGGCAAGCTTAACGTCGCCTACAACTGCCTCGACTACCAGGTCGAGCAGGGTAAGGGAGACAAGACCGCTCTCATCTGGGAGGGTGACGAGCCAGGTGACACACAGACCTACACTTACTCCGAACTTACGTCCGAGGTCAAGAAGTTCGCCAACGTCCTGAAGGACCTCGGGGTAGAGAAGGGTGACAGGGTTGGCATCTACCTGCCAATGATCCCGGAGGTCGCCATCGCCATGCTCGCGTGCGCCCGTATCGGCGCTCCGCACTCCGTGGTGTTTTCCGCCTTCTCGGCTGGCTCTCTGCGCGACCGCATGAACGACGCCGAGGCGAAGGTCCTGGTCACCGCGGATCAGGCGCCGCGTGGCGGAAAGGTCGGCGGGCTCAAGGAAAACGCGGACAAGGCTCTCGCCGACTCCCCGAGCGTCGAGAGCGTCGTCGTCGTGAAGCGCACCGGCGAGGAAGTACCCATGACCGATGGGCGCGACCAGTACTGGCAAGACTTGATGGAGGGCGCGAGCGACGACTGTCCGGCGGAGGAGATGGACTCCGAGGACATGCTCTACATTCTCTACTCCTCGGGATCGACCGGAAAGCCGAAAGGCATCGTCCATACCACCGGTGGCTACCTCACGCACGTCAAGGCGACCAACAAATGGGTCCACGACCTCAAGGACGACGACGTGTACTGGTGTACGGCTGACGTGGGGTGGGTGACCGGGCACTCCTTCCTGGTCTACGGCCCGCTCGCGAACGGCGGCACGAGCCTGATGTTCGAGGGTACGCCCGCATATCCGGAGAGCGATCGCTGGTTCGACGTTATCGAGAAGCACAAGGTGACCATCCTGTACACGGCGCCGACGGCGATCCGGGCCTTCATGAAGAACGGGACCGGGCCGCTGGAGAAGCACGATCTTACCAGCCTGCGGCTGCTCGGCACCGTCGGAGAGCCGATCAACCCCAGGGCTTGGGAATGGTACTTCGACAACTTCGGTGGCGGCCGTTGCCCGATAGTGGACACCTGGTGGCAGACGGAGACCGGCGGGATCATGATCACGCCTTTGCCCGGCATCACGACCACGAAGCCCGGCAGCGCGACCTTCCCTTTCCCCGGTATCGAGGCGGGCCTCTATGACGAGGAAGGCAACGAGATCGAGGGCGAGGGCCGGGGCAACCTCGTGATAAAGAAGCCGTGGCCCGGAATGCTCCGCACCCTGTACAAGGACCCCGAACGTTACCGCGAGACTTACTGGGAGAAATATGGGGACGTCTACTTCGCGGGCGACGGGGCCATGCGCGACGAGGATGGTTACTTCACCATAACCGGTCGCGTGGACGACGTGATGAACGTCTCCGGCCACCGCGTAAGCACCGCGGAGGTCGAGAGCGCACTCGTCTCTCACCACGCCGTGGCCGAGGCGGCGGTCGTTGGTAAGAAAGACGAGGACAAGGGACAGGCGATCTTCGCCTACGTGATCCTCGAAGGCGATCGCGAGAAGACCGACGATTTAATGAAAGAGCTTCGGGCGCACGTAGGGGAGGAGATAGGGCCGACGGTGAGGCCGGATCAGGTCGTGGCCGTGGAGGAGTTGCCCAAGACGCGGAGCGGTAAGATCATGCGCCGCATCCTCCGGGGCATCGCCGAGGGCGAGGAAGACCTGGGCGATACTTCGACGCTCGCAGACCCGAGCGTCGTGGATACTCTCCAGGAGCAGGCCGCATCGCAGAGCTAGTAACCCAAAACTAGCTCCGAGCCGGGGGACGGACCATCGCGTTCGTCCCCCTTGTATTGCCGCGAATCAGAAACTTTACCAGGGTTGGATGCGTATAAGAGTGTAGTAATATAGCGTCCAACAACAAGCATCCGCAAGGAGGAGTGGTGACGTTCGGTTACATAGGAATAATGATCGTAGGGGCCATCATATCGGGTCTCGCGGCCCTGTGGGTGCGAAGCTCGTACTCTAAATATTCGGACAAGATGAGCGCCAGCGGCCTTACCGGCGCGCAGACGGCGCGTATGATCCTCGACCGGAACAACCTCTCGAACGTGAAGGTCGAGCCGGTAGCCGGAACGCTCACCGACCACTACGATCCGTCGAGCAAAGTCGTGCGGCTCTCCGAAGGTAACTTCTCGAAGAGTTCCATCGCGGCGGTCAGCGTCGCGGCCCACGAGACCGGCCACGCGATACAGGACTCCGTTGGCTACGTGCCGATGAAGCTGCGTTCGGGGCTCTTCCCGATAGTGAACTTCAGCCAGCAGCTCTGGTTCCCGCTGTTCTTCATGGGCATCATTCTGGGGGCGAGCGCGGGTCTTGGACAACTCATGATCCAGCTAGCCGTTATCGCCTTCGCCGCTGTGTTGGCGTTCCACGTGGTTACGTTGCCGGTGGAGATCAACGCTTCCACCAGGGCCTACGGTCTGCTCACCCGCTATGGTGTCCTATCCAGCGCGGAGGCTGGCGGTACCCGGCGCGTGCTTACCGCGGCGGCCTTTACGTACATAGCGGCGGCGCTCACCTCGCTTCTGACGCTCGTGTACCTGTTGTTCATCAGTCGCCAGTAAAAAGACAAAGACCGCGAATTTCTTGAAAGGGCGGGGCAATCCCGCCCTTTTTCTCGCCCTGTGAACGGGGGCATCGCGGCGGCTGCGAGCGGTGCTAAAATGCTCTTACCGTGAAAGGTGTAGAGAAGATAACCAAGCGCCAGCGAAGGCTGCGGAGCGTCGGGGAGCCACACCCGTGGGAACCGCGGCACATGAAGCTTTCCGGGATGCGCGTCGCGGAGTCGGTGGGGGAGCCGTCCGGGCGGCGCAACGTAACCCTCGGCGTGGTTCAGCATCTGTGGCGCTCGCCGGTGCCGTTCCTGGGGTTCTATCCACCGGAGGGCGTGAAGATTACGGAGAACAGGGTCTACACCCCCGCTCCTCCGAGACTGGTGGATGACTCGGAGTATCTCGCGGCGGCCGAGGCCCACAAGAAGGCTTTCTCGAAAGACCTCATGGATAGCATGGTGCCGGCGGGGAACCTCCCCGGTTACTTCGAGGTGCCGGCGGACGAGGGCTGGCAGGTGACAATGGACCTCGTCGAGCGGAGTTTGATGCTTGCCGATGCCTGGGGGATGGAGACCCGGTCCCCGGTCGCGGGGGACCTAGCGCCTTTCGTGTGGGCCTATCGTCACTGTGGCTTCTGCATCGTCACGGTTTACGATAAGGACTTAGACGCGCTGCGCGACGACCTGCTCTTCGTCGCCAAACGCAGCGGCGTGGACCTCCAGTGGCGCAACCAGGTGGCCTGAGAACTCAGGCTGTCAAAGTCCGTGAAAGTGTGACAAAAGGTGTGTTTGCCAGCGTTAGTATTGGAAACGCGGGTATAATAAACATATCGTGGAAGCGGCGCGGAGCCGGATGTACAGCAGCAATTTTCGTAGAGAGGCGGACGAGTTAGATGCTTATCGGGCATGACACCGGCGGATTCGCGGCCACCAGCGCGCCGGAGGGCTTTGGCCTCGAAGATTTCGAGGATGCGGGGCTCAGGGCGGTCGAGCGGCGGTTCGGGCCGAAGGATACAATCTTTACGCCCGGCGACCCGGACGACCAGCTCTACTTCGTCCTCTCCGGCACGGTCCGGCTGTACAAGATCTATGGCGAGTACAAGGAAGCGACGACCGCGATGCTCAGAGACGGTGGGATCTTCGGAAAGATCAACCTCGTCGAGGGACGCTGGCAAGATGTCTTCGCCGAAGCCGTTACCGAAGCCCGTGTGGCGAGCATCCAGAAAGCATCTATCGAACGCGCCGTAAAGCACGAGCCCGAGTTCGCCTTGAAGCTGTTTTCATCGCTCTCCGAGCGGCTGCGGCAGTCCGACGAGGTGATAGAGAGCCTTCTGCATCGCGAGGTATCGACCCGGCTCGCGACGTTGCTCGTGAACCTGAGCGAGCGCTTCGGGGAGGAGAACGGCTCCGGCGTGGCGCTGGACGTGCGGCTCACGCACCAGGACCTGGCGAACATGATCGCCTCGACCCGCGAAGCGGTGTCTAAGGTGATGAGTGAGCTCCAGCGCGACGGCATAATTGAGGCGCGCAGCCGCAAGATCACCATCACCAACAGGGAGGCTCTCGTGGAGCACGCCTCCGGTCCGTCCGGCCTCTCCGTGGACGGCCAGCTACAGATCTAACACCCGATCCATCGCAGTAAGGCGTGAACCAGAAAGTCCGTTTGCGGGCGCTTTGAGCGGATTAGTCTTGGACTAGCTCTATAGCCTGCGCCTGTCCATGAAGGCCGCGTTTGCTTCCGGGGCTAGAATAAAGGCGTGAGTAAGGATGTTTACGACAGTATCGAGCGGTGTTTGCTGGGCGCGTATCTGGCGGCGCTTCTGGTTCTCGGCTTCCTGACCGTTGGACAGATCGGGGTGACGTGGGACGAACCGAACTACTTCGGGTCCTCCTACTCCTACCTCAACTGGTTCGCGCACGTCGCTTCCCAGCCCGCCGACTGGTGGATCTCGATAGATCACTACTGGAACCCGAGCCACGAGGCGCCGCCGTTCTTCAAGCTGTGGGCCGGACTCTTCGCCGGGGCCGGGGCGCTCTTCTTCGGCACGCACGACCTGGTCCGCATCGGGGACGCATACCGGATGGGGTCTTACGCCCTGTTCCTGCTATCAATTTACGCTGCGTTCAGGTTCACGCGGCGGGAGTTCGGTGTGGCGGCGGCCTGGGGCGCGGCGCTAAGTATGCCGCTAATTCCCGCGCTGTTCGGGTTCGCCAGGCTCGGGCAGTTGGATGGGGCCGTTGCCTCGATGTACCTGATCTCCGCGCTCGCGTCGTACCGGATGATGGTCTTCGGAGGACGCGGCCGCGTCGTCTGGGCCGGGTTGCTGCTGGGGCTGACTTTCGCCACGAAGCTGAACGTCTTTACGCTCGTCCCGGCGGCGTTGTTGTGGGTGGCGATCTACGACCGGGACCGGAGAACGTTCGCGCGGCTTATAGCGAGCTTCGGTATCGGGACGGCTACGTTCTTCGCCATCTGGCCCTGGCTCTGGCGCGACCCTATCGGGAGGACGCTGGAGTTCCTGACGTGGACCGCCGGACTACGGAACGAGCGGTTCACCTACTACCTCGGTGAGTGGTGGGCCGGGGCGCCATTCCACTATCCGCTCGTGATGCTGGTGGCGCTGGTGCCGCTCGTGGTCGCGGTAGCGGGTGTTGCCGGGGTGGTGAGGCTCTTCGGGGAGGCCCGGAGTCCGGCGGCCGGGTGGGTCCTTCTGAACCTCACGCTCATTGTTGGGGTGACGGGCTCCGGGCTCGTGCCGGTCTACAGTGGGCCGCGCCAGTACCTGGCGGTGTTCCCGCTGTGGGCCATCTGCGCGGGGGTGGGACTCGATTGGCTCTCCTCCCGTGTCCATCTGCCTTCCGCCGCGACGCTCGCGCTCTACGTGGCCCTCTCGCTGCCCGGTATCCTCTGGACCGGAACCTCGAACTCTCTTGAGTACTACGGCGAGGCGGTCGGCCTCATCCCCGGCGCGAAAGCTCTCGGCTTCGAGACGACCTACCTCGCAGATACATACCGGCCCGCCACCCGGTGGTTGAGTGAGAACGCGCCTAGAGGGGCCACGGTCTACGCGCAGGCCGGCACCTATCCCGCCCTGGAGACTTACCGCCGCATAGGAGACCTCCGCAAAGACCTGCGACCAGCCTATCTGGGCGGCGCGCAGTCCGGCAAGCCCGCGACGGACGAGAAAGCCCGCGAGGACTCATACTTCCTCTTCCTGCCCCGCCAATCCATCTACACGGACCAGATGCTCGCGTTAGGCAAGAAGAAGCCGCTCTATTCCCACACCAAAGGCGGAGTACCCCTGATAAAAGTGTATGCCGGTAAGGCGGTAGAAGCTACGCTGGACATAAAGGGAGCGCCGGAGGCGCGGGACGTAGGGTTGCTCAACGTACTTATCGCGGGCGCCGGCGTGGTTGCCGCGCTCTGCGCGCTATGGTGGGCCGCCAGGGATCGTGGCGTAGAGACGAAATAAGGCGGCTATCCGCGCATCGGACGGTGTTGCTCCTCCACGGATGTCGCGGTGAAGCATAACGGTGAAGTTGAGGCTTAATGCGGCCTGGATCACACCGTAGAGAAAATGGCCTATCCCGAAGATAATGAAGAGGGCCATGATGGGGAAGAAGATGCTCAGGGGAGATATTTGCAGCGGACCCCGGCATAAAGTGATTCGCTGGAGGAAACTTTCTCCACATACTGTACGAGAGTCTCGACCCGGACCCCAGGATTATCCCGTTGCCAACAGCGCTGGCAGCGGAAAACCCTGGGATTGGGCGGTGGCGAAGGTGGTTGAAAACACGAGGGTCCGGCGGGCAGGTACGAGATTCTTGAACGTGAGACGTATCCTGGCGGAAACTTTTGGAGGCGGAGGGCGTATTATCTTTTTGGTATGGAGTACACATCCACAGTGACGCTTGGCGGCTGGCGCGAGAGAGTGCGGAGCCTGTCCGTCCGGCGCGAGACGTTGGAGGACAAAGACCTCGTCGCCCGCACCCTCGCTGGAGACCTGCGTTCCTACGAGGAGTTGGTCCGGCGCTACGAGCGGCTGGTCGGACGCGTCCTCTATCCCTACGCCCGGCGCGAGACTTCCGTGGAAGACCTGGTGCAAGAGACCTTTCTGAAGGCGTATGACCGGTTAGAGACCTTCAATCCGGATTACCGGTTCAAGACGTGGCTGCTCACCATCGCCAACAACCTCGGTGTGGATACCCTCCGCCGCCGCCGGGAGGTCGTCGAGTTCAACCCGGAGACGCACGCGGAGTTCGTGGGCGGACCGGAGACCCAGGCGATGGAGGCGGAGCGCTCCAGGGCTGTTCAGGAGGCGATCCTGACGCTCCCGGAGACTTATAGCGTGCCCCTGATCCTGCGCTACAACGAAGAGATGAGCTACGCGGAGATAGCCGAGGTCCTGGACCTTACCGTGCAGGCTGTCAAGAGCCGGCTCTTCCGCGCGCGGAACATGCTGGGTGTAACGCTCAAAGAGAGCGGTGAAGCCGGATGAGCGGCGCGAGTGGCTGCAACTGCGATCCCGAATCCATCTTCGAGTTGGCCGAGAGTACGCTCGAACCGGAGCGGGAGTGTGAAGTTCGGACGCATCTGCGGAAGTGTCCCGGATGCCGGGACCTCTACGAGCAAGACATGAAACTAACCACCTTCCTCGGCTCGCTGGAGTTCTCCGAGATTCGTTCCCGATCCGTGTGCCGGGAGGTTGCGATGGCGCTTCCGACGCGCCCTTACAAGGCCCGGTTCTTGTGGGGGGTCCTAGCGCTCGGGCTGTTCGTGGCGGCGCTCCTGGCCCTCAACCTCTACGGTACCAACCCTCTAACTTCCACCACGAGCGTGGTGGAGATATTGTTCGGGATGATCTCGGGTTTCGCGGGCGTTCTAAATACGGTGCTCAAGGTCGCGGGATCCGTGATACTGGTCGCGCTCGCCGTGGGCGCCGCGGCCGACTTGCTGATCGCCGCCGCCGTGCTCTCGGTGACCCGCCGCCGGTCTCGCGAGGCATGATACTCTCCGCAACGCTCCCTATGCATGTGCCGATGAAGCCCATCTTCGCCCTCTCCGCCCTGACTCTGGCGATGGTACTCTTGCTTCCTCTGTCTCCCGCCCAGGCGCTCGAACGCGGGACTTTCGCGGACGTGGTGGTGCCGTCCGGGCAGAGAGAGAGTGAGGTATCTACCATCGTCGGCGACGTGAAGGTAAAGGGGCTCGTGGCCGGAGACGTCAGTTCCGCGAACGGCGACGTGCTCATCGACGGTCCCGTGGGGGGCCGGGTTAGATCTGGTTGGGGAGACATATACGTTCATCAACCGGTGGGCAACGGCATTCAGGCCGGTTTCGGCGATGTGCATATCAACGCGCCCGTCAGCGGCGACGTGGACGTCGAACATGGTGACGTGTATCTGGGGCCTAAAGCTCTGGTGGCCGGAAACCTCAGGTGCGGGAGCGGGGAGATCCAGGGAAACACGTACCTTGTACAGGGAAGCGTGATATCCGGGATGGCTTCGGATCTCGACCGTCCCGGACGAGACCTCAGGCTGCTCGGGTTTATCGGGTGGATGTTCGCGGCCCTCGGGTTTACCGCCTTTTGTCTGCTGGTAGCCGTGCTCGCTCCCGGACCCGTATCGGCCGCGTCGCGGAGGCTCGAAGCCTCGCCGGGATGGTCGTTGCTATTAGGCATCGGGTCCCTACCGGCGGCCATCGTGCTGTTCGTGCTGCTGGCGATCTCCGTCGTCGGTATTCCGCTTATGCTGCTGCTCGCTCCCGTTTACCTGGCACTCGTCCTGTTTGGGGCGCTCGTCAGCGCGTTCTTCATCGGCCGGAAGCTGGTGCTCGCTACCGGGCGCCACCGGGCGGGCAACGCGCTGGCCGTCGTGGTGGGCGCGTTGATCGTCGCGGCGACCTACCTCATACCCTTTTTCGGAAACTTGCTCCTCTACGCCCTAGCCCTACTCGGGACCGGCGCCGCCATCCTCTCACTCTTCTCCCGGCGCGGGCGCCGCTCGTATCTACCATATGACCCTTACGCCAGAGAAGGCCGCGAGGTCTAGCGGTAAAGAGACCGGATAAAGGCTTACGTCCTTACGGATGTGACGAAGATAACCTCCCTGTTGCAATATTGTTAAAAATATCCCTATACTGCGTAAGTGTAGTGATTGGGGCACATTCACAGGGCATCCGTAGTCGGGCTGTATCCGTATACGGATTATGTAACCGGAACCCGAGTCTACGGAGTCTACGGAGTCTACGCGGTTCCATGCTTGTGGCGGATGCCTTCGGTACAGAGAGGAGAACAGCGCATGACCAGCGAGAACAGATCCACGCAGAGTGAGGACCGCGTTGGCGTCGTCAATCTGACCCGTCGGGACTTCCTGAAGATCAGCGGCGCCGGTCTGGTAGGCGCGGCCCTGCTAGGCGTAGCGGGCTGCGGCGGCGGAGGTGGCGGCGGCAACAGCGGAAATAGCGGTGGTGGGGGCGGTGGCGGTGGCGATACGCTCACCGTTGGCTACGACCAGGAGCCGGCGATCCTCAACGGTTTTATCGTGGGTGGAGACTTGCAGGCTACCCAGGATATGACGTCCGGCATCCTGGAGTCGCCGCTAAAGATTTTGCCGGACCTCTCCTTCGCGCCGTGGCTCACTGACGGCATGCCGAAAGTCGTGAACAAGGACCCGCTCACCATCGAGTACAAGCTCAAGGATGGTATCAAGTGGTCCGATGGCAAGCCTCTCACCAGCGAGGACGCCAAGTTTACTTACGACCTGATCATGGACAAGAAGAACAAGATCCTCACCCGCCTCGGCTGGGAGGATATAGAGAAGTTCGAGACGCCGGACAAGCTGACGGTGCGCTTTACTTTCAAGAAGGATGCGCCCTTCGCCCCCTGGCTGACCTTGCTGGGTGGTACAGAGACCGCGATCTGGCCCAAGCATATCTACGAGGGTAAGGACTTCAATACGGAAGCGAATAACAAGGTCGTGGGTAGCGGGCCGTTCAAGCTCAAGGAGTGGAAGAAGGGCCAGAGCCTCACCATCGAGCGCAACGACAACTACTGGGACAAGAAGCCCGCGCTAAAAGAAGTCACCTTCCGCTATATCCCGGACACCAACACGCTAAACACTTCCTTGCAGTCCGGCGAGGTGGACTTCATCAACCCGCCGGTGGATGTGGGTCTCATAGAGAAGCTCAAGGGCTACGACGGCGTCAAGGTGCAGACGAAGGCCGGTACGGTCTGGGAGCACATAGCGTTCAACACCGAGAAGGTGGACAACCTCAAGATGCGCCAGGCCATAGCCTACGGCATCAACCGCAAGCAGGTCGTGGACCAGATCCTCAAGGGTCAGGTCAACCCGCTCGAAAGCGTGCTCGTGCCGGATCAGGCCCCGTACTACACCCCGGCGTGGAAGGAGTACACCTACGACAAGAACAAGGCCAAGCAACTCGCCCAGCAGGCGAAGAGCGAGGGCGCGAAGATGGAGATCACCTTCTCCACCACCTCCGACAACAAGCTGCGCGAGACGCTGCAGCAGATCGTCCAGCAGCAGCTCAAGGACATCGGCATCAAGGTAAACATAAAGAACACCGCCGCCGAGACCTTCTTCGGCAAGTGGACTCCTCAGGGCACCTTCGAGATGGGCGAATGGGCCTGGCTCGCCAACCCCGACCCGTCGATCACCAGCCTATTCGCCGCTGACCAGCAGCCGCCCGACGGGCAGAACTACTACCGGTACAAGAACGAAGAGGCGACCAAGCTGATGAAAGCGTCCGACAAGGAAGTGGACGTCCAGAAGCGGGCCGACCTGCTCAAGCAGGTCCAGGACCTCATGGTGAAGGACCTGCCGCTCATACCGATGTACCAGCGGCCGGTCATCCATGCTTTCAAGGACAACCTCTCCGGGCCGCAGGTAAACCCGACCCTCGCTGGAGCGTTCTGGAACCTCGGCGACTGGAAGCTCTCCTAACCAGGTAGAGGAGGCAGGATGCTCCGCTCGGAATTATTCCGAGCGGAGCATCCTCCTACTACTATATAATCCGTTTTGGATACGGTAGGATGAATCCCGTCGCCGGGACCTTCGACCGGAGGTGTTCTGGAATTTGTTCGCCTACATAGTTAGAAAATTACTTTTCAGTGTCGTGGTGCTTTTCATGGCTAGTGTCGTCTTCTTCGTGCTCGTGAGTCTCTCCGGAGACCCGCTCTTGAACTTGAAGCAGAACCCTCGCATTCAACAGTCGGACATAGAAAGGCTGACCGCCGAGTATGGCCTGGATCAACCGCTCCCGATCCAGTACGGGATCTGGGTGGGAGACATGCTGCACGGAGACTTCGGGACCAGCTTCGAGCAGAGTACCTCCGTAAACTCGATCATCGCGCGCAGGATATGGCCCACGGTCCTCCTGATGGGTTCCTCCCTGATCTTCACCGTGGCTGTCGCCATACCGTTCGGCATCTACTCGGCGATTAAAAAGTACAGCGCCCTGGACAACGCGGGCACATTCTTCTCCTTCGTCGGATACAGCATGCCGACGTTCTGGCTGGGTTTGATCTTGCAACTGGTCCTGGGGGTCTATCTGTCGAGTTGGGCCGGGGTACGCATCTTCTACATCTCCGGGATGACAGGAAGTGGAGGGCTGATAGATCTCTTGCAGCACCTGGCCCTTCCGCTTATAACACTCTCGGTGATAAGCGTGGCGGAGTTCAGCCGGTTTCAGCGCAGCGCCATGCTCGACGTGCTCTCCTCGGACTACCTAAGGACGGCGCGGGCGAAAGGTCTCAGCCGGCGGGTAGTCTACCTGAAGCACGCTCTCAGGAACGCCCTACTTCCGACCGTGACCGTCGTGGCCCTCAGCATGGGAGCCATCTTCGGCGGGGCGATCCTTACCGAAACGGTGTTTGCCTGGCCGGGGCTCGGGTTCCTGCTCGCGGATTCGCTCTTCAAGGGTGATTACAACGTGGCGCGGGCATTGCTAATGATAAGCGCGGCGCTCATAGTGTTCTTTAACCTCGTCGCGGACATCGCGTACTCTCTCGTGGACCCGAGGGTGAGCTTTGACTAGAGAGTTGGTGAGATGGTAGACCAGCGCAGAGACATGGGACCCAGGGCTCAACCCAGCCCGTTTGAGGTTGCCGAGGTTGGTGGAGAGCATTACGGTAAGGTACGGGGCCGGACCCAGCGGGAGATCATCTGGAAACGCTTCAAACGGCACCGGCTGGCGCTAGTCGGGGGTGCAATCCTTCTCCTGCTCTATCTGGCGGCGCTCGCTACCCCGGTGATAGCGCCGTATAACTTCGCGGAGATAGACTACACATCTTTCAACCAATCGCCCAGCCTGGACCACCCGATGGGTACTGACCGGCTCGGGCGCGACGAACTAACCCGCGTGTTGTACGGAGGGAGGATCTCCCTGGCGCTCGGGCTCGCGGTCGGCGTCTTCTCGACGGTCATCGGGGCGACCTTCGGGATCATAGCCGGCTACTACAGCAAGGTCGTGGACGTGCTGACGATGGGCTTCGTGGACTTCATGCTCACCCTGCCCTACATACCGCTGCTGCTGGTAATGGGCAGCATCTTCCAGTTCACGGCGGTCACCATAACGATAGCGATGATCATACTGCTCTGGCCGAGGATGGCGCGTCTCGTGCGAGGTCAGGTGCTCGTCGTGCGGGACCAGGAGTACGTGCAGGCGGCGAAGGCCGTCGGCGTCTCCGACGTGAAGATAATGCTGCGCCACATACTGCCGAACGTAGTAGGCGTCATGGTCGTCGAGGCGACGCTCATAGTGGCGCTGGCGATACTTTTCGAGAGTGCAATCTCTTTCCTCGGCCTCGGGATTCAGCCCCCGACGCCCTCGTGGGGCAACCTGCTGACCGATGCCCGTTCCAACATGATCGAGCAGTGGTGGCTCACCTGGTTCCCCGGCCTCATGATTGTCATAACCGCGCTGTGCGTAAACTTCCTGGGCGACGGCCTCCGGGACGCCCTCGACCCGAAAGCGGTGGAGTAACCGTGGCGATGCTGGAAGTAAACAACCTCAAGACACACTTCAAGACCCAGGACGGCACAGTCAAGAGTGTGGACGGCGTGTCGTTCTCCTTGGAGCCGGGTGAGACGCTCGGCATAGTCGGTGAGTCCGGCTCCGGCAAGAGCGTCACGGCACTCTCCATCATGCAGCTAAACCCAAAACCCCCCGTCGAGTACCCGGAGGGTGAGATCCTCTTCGAAGGGCAGGATCTCCTGAAGACCTCGGATGCGAAGATGCAGAAGATCCGGGGAAACGACATCGCCATGATCTTCCAGGACCCGATGACGAGCCTCAACCCGGTCTTTACCGTGGGTAACCAGATCCGGGAAGCCATCCGTATCCATCAGGACGTCTCCAAAGACGAAGCTCGCAAGCGGACCGTGCAAGTCCTCCGTGACGTTGGTATCGCCAATCCGGAGCAGCGGGCGGGCGAGTATCCGCACCAGTACTCCGGCGGGATGCGACAGCGGGCCATGATCGCCATGGGACTCGCCTGCAACCCGAAAGTCCTTATCGCCGACGAGCCAACCACTGCCCTTGACGTGACGATCCAGGCCCAGATCCTGGAGCTGATGGTGGGCCTTCAGGAGAAATACGGGACGGCCATCGTCATGATCACCCACGACCTCGGCGTCGTCGCCCAGATCGCCGACAAGGTGATGGTGATGTACGGGGGACGCGCCGTTGAGAAAGGCACGACGGAGGAAGTCTTCTATGACCCGCTGATGCCGTACTCCTGGTCGCTGCTCCGTTCGCTGCCGCGCCTGGACACGGCCGGAGAAGTAAGGCTCCTCCCGATAAAAGGCTCGCCGCCGTCCCTGATCTTCTTGCCTAAAGGTTGCAACTTCAACCCGCGTTGCCCGTTCGTGAAGGATGAATGCCACGAGATAGACCCGGTTCTCGAAGAGAAGAAACCAGCCCACAGCGCGGCTTGCATACTCTCAGTCGAGGAGCTGGAACAAAACAAGCATCGGGTGGACGAGCAGTTGGGGGTCGAAGGATGAGCGAGAGAACGAACGGCGGCTCCAACGGCGCCGCGGCGAACGGGTATTCTGGCGAGTACCTGCTCGAAGCGAACAACCTCAAGATGCACTTCCCCATAAAGGCCGGAGTCCTCAAGCGAACCGTCGGCCACGTAAAGGCCGTGGACGGCGTTGACTTGAAGGTCCGCAAGGGCGAGACACTTGGGCTCGTGGGAGAGTCGGGATGCGGGAAGAGCACTCTGGCCCGTTTGATCCTTCGCCTGCTCGAACCCACCGATGGCGAGGTCCTCTTCGAAGGCGAGGACGTACTGAAGTTGGACCGCAAGCGTATGCTCGGTGTCCGGCGGAACATGCAGATCATCTTCCAGGACCCATACGCTTCCCTGAATCCGCGTATGACGGTCGGTAACATCATCGCCGAGCCCCTGAAGACCCACAACGTAGAAGGCGACCGGAAGAAGCGAGTTCAGGAGCTACTGGAGATCGTGGGCCTCTCTCCCGAGCATTACAACCGCTACCCGCACGAGTTCTCCGGCGGCCAGCGCCAGAGGATCGGGGTGGCCCGCGCCATCGCGCTGAACCCGAAGCTCATCATCTGCGACGAACCGGTCTCGGCCCTTGACGTCTCGATCCAGGCGCAGGTGGTGAACCTGCTCGAAGACCTTCAAAAAGAGTTCGACCTCACGTACGTGTTCATCGCCCACGACCTCTCGGTGGTCAAGCACATCTCGGATAGGGTGGCGGTAATGTACCTGGGCAAGATCGTCGAGATCGCCGACCGCGCTACGCTCTACAGAGAACCGCGTCACCCGTACACGAGCTCGCTCCTCTCGGCCATTCCCATCCCCGATCCCCAGAAGGAGCGCCAGCGCCAGAGGGTCGTTCTGACCGGCGACGTTCCCTCGCCCGCGAACCCGCCTTCGGGGTGTCACTTCCATACCCGATGCCCGCGCGCCCAGGATTACTGCAAGGAGCACGAGCCGGAGCTGGACGCCCAGAGAGAGGGCGACCACATGGCGGCCTGTTTCTTCCCGGTAATGGAGGGCCAGAAGGTAGAGGAGCCGGCGACGAGCACGCCGTACCACTCTAAGGGCTAGATCTCCTCTGTCGCGCTTTGCGACTGTGTTCGTCATACTCGCTTCAACCGCATCTGAGCCGAGCACTCTCCGAAGGGAAATCTCCAGTCGCTGAAGCCGGTTACCGGACGTTAAGCGGTGGATAGATAGTAGAATCTCGACGTGTGGAAGAATACTAGAAAGAAACGAGACCTGCGGCGCTCCGTGGTCTGGGGGCTGGCTATGGCGCTCGTCGTGCTGGTGACGGCTTTCGGAGCTTATGCTTTCGGACGTTCGCAGAGTCCGGCGGGCCTGGACCCAGAGGACAAAGAGGCGGTTACGCTGTACGCCCAGGCTCTCGACAAAGTCGAGAACGACTACGCGGACCAGAAGGCCGTCGATCCCAAGAAGCAGACCTACGCGGCCATAAGAGGTATGCTCGACTCTCTGGGGGACCAGGGACATACGCGCTTTCTCACGCCCGAAGAGGTGAAACAGAATCGGGAGGGTCTGTCAGGGACCTACGTTGGGATCGGGGTCCAGCTCGAAGACCGTGACGGTGACGCGGTTATCGTCTCTCCTATACAGGGCTCCCCGGCTGAAAAAGCAGGGCTGGAGACCGGCGACGTCCTGGTAGCCGTGGACGGCAAGAACGTGCGCGGCGAGGGCATTTCTAAGATCGTGAGCCAGGTCAAGGGACAAAAAGGGAGTACGGTCGAGTTGACCGTTTTGCGCGACAAGAAGGAGCGAAAGTTCTCTATGCGGCGCGCCGAGATAAAGGCGCCGGTTGCGTCGTGGGCTTTGATCCCCGGCACCGATACCGCCGACGTTCGGCTATCCTCCTTCTCGGACAAAAGCGCCGAGGAGTTGAAGAAAGCCTTCGACGCGGCGAAAGCTGCGGGAGCCAAACGATACGTCCTGGACCTTCGGGACAACCCTGGCGGGCGGCTGGACCAGGCCGTGAAGATCGCCAGCGACTTCCTGAAGACCGGCAGCGTCGTCTACATCCGCCAGGACGCCTCCCAGAAACGCGAAAAGATAAAGGTGGATGATGGGAGCGACCGGATACAGGCTCCGGTAACGGTACTCGTGAACGGAGGCTCCGCTTCGAGCGCGGAGATACTGGCCGGGGCGCTCCGGGACAATAACCGGGCGAAGGTTATCGGAACCCGTACCTTCGGCACCGGCACCGTACTCTCCGAGTTCTATCTAAAGGACGGATCGGCGATACTTCTCGGCGTCGCGGAATGGCTGACGCCCAAGGGCGACTTCATCCGCGAGACTGGTATCGAACCGGGGATCAAAGTTAAGATGCAAAAAGGCGGCGAGGAGGTCACCCCAGGCGACGCCCGCGACCTCTCGAAGCAAAAGCTCCTCGATCGCGACGCCCAGCTTGGCCGCGCCGTGGAGGAGCTTCAGAACTAGCGCCTCTCGAACTGATGTATACTTGTTACTGGAGTTACGCAAGGTTGCAGTTTCGGGGAGAGATGGGCTTCTTGCAAAGAGCGATTTACGGAGCGCTGGGAGGTATCGGTGGTACCGTTGCGCTGACTGCTCTACGCAAGACGCTGGCTAGAGTGGGGATCGTCGATACTACCGCTCCCGAGCAGGTGGTCGCCCGTCTGAAGGAGCTTGGTCTTATCGACGACTGGACACCCGAAGCCCGGCGCGCCCTGGCGGTGGCGGCGCACCTCGTTTACGGTGTGGGGACCGGTGCTGCCTTTGGTCTGCTGCGACGGAGACGAGGTGGAAAGACCGAAGAGGCGGCCATCGGCTCTGCTCTTGGCATCCTCGCCTGGGGAGCGGGATGGGCGCTGGCTGCCGCTCGCCGGAGTACATGAAGCACCCTGGGAGCAGCGGACGCCGAAGGTACTCCTGCCAGTTCTCGACCACGCCGTCTTCGGTGTTGTGTGGGGGCTACTCTACCGGAAATTAGGATGGAGCCGAGAGCCAGGCTGACGAAAGTTACCAGGCCGAGCTTTCAGAACGCTCGTGTGGGAGAGGTGGCATACTGTAGGGGACGCCGGTGCGGAATCCGGTAGTCCTGATCTCGCGAGAGGAGGCGCTTTGGGTCTTGCCGTAGTGGGTTTGCTTATATTGGTCGTCGTCGCTGTAGTTGCAATACCAATACTTATACGGGTCTTCGGTGAGGCCGTGAATCGCAACCCGAACCGTCCCGATGGTGAGGGAGACGAGAATTCTGGAGGCGGCGATGATAATCGCTCCGGGTCCGGGAGACGGTAAGTAGCCTTGAGCCTGGGACGAACGTCCCGGAACGGTGCGTCCGTGTAGTTTAGCCGCCCGGACATGCCGCGGTAATGTTGCCAGGCCTTCGAGGTTCCGTCCTTCTCCGGCTGGAACAGTTACCTAACTTTGTCCTATATGTAGCCGTTTTGTAGCCTGACCCCGGCATAATGCTTCTTAGAGCGGACAAAGGAGCCGCCCGGCACGAGCCAGAGGAGAGGTACATGGCCCAGGTAAAGACGGTTTCGGTTTTGTTGGCGGTCCTGGTGATGCTGCTGGCGACGGCGGTCCCGGCTTTCGCGGCCGTTAGCTCTCAGCCGGGCAGGCAAGTAGACGGAACCTTCAGGCTGGACCTTCACGGACCTCTTCCGAAGGGGCAGACCTTCTACGTGCGCCAGCGCGGCATGGACACCGACCCGACGGCGCCCATTTGCACCACCGCGAAGAACATGAGCTACCTGGCCCAGACGTGTACGAGAGGGGAAAACGACCTGCCGTTCGTCGCCCCGAAGGGTACTACCATCCGGTACAACATCTATCGCTACGACAAAAGGACCGGACAGAAAGAAGTCCTCGCTAGGGGCATCGAGGTCATGCGCCAGGGGAGCCTGATCGAGGCAAGCTACTCTACCCGCTAGAAAGTACGGAACATGTTTTCAGACCAGGGTTTTGCTCCTGGAACTCCGGCCTCTCCGTTTCCGGTTTCTAGTCTAAAAGGTCGCGCAGGCTGGCGGCGTGGGGACTACTTTTTATCTTCGCCAGGGCCGTGAGCTGTATCTGGCGGATACGTTCGCGGGTTACGTCGAACCGTTCGCCGACCTCTTCGAGCGTCTTAGGCTGTCCGCCCGTCAGGCCGAAGCGGTACTCCAGCACCATCCGCTCTCGTTCCGGCAGGCCGCTTAGCGCTTCGTGCATACGGGATTTCAGTAGCGAAGACTTTGCAAGGTCATGAGGGGAATCGGAGTCCTCGTCGGCGATAAAGTCTCCGAGTTCGGAGGAATGATCTTCGCCGACTGGGGTTTCGAGCGAGATGGAGCGGCGGCTGACGCGCCGGATGCGGACCACCTCTTCCACCTCTATCTCCATGAGGCGGGCGACCTCTTCGTCGTCCGGGTCGCGGTTCAGTTCCGAGGCGAGGCTCCGCTGCACCCGGTAGTACTTATTGATCTTCTCGACCATGTGGACCGGCACCCGGATAGTGCGTCCCTTATCCGCTATGGCGCGGGTTACGGCCTGACGGATCCACCACGTCGCGTAGGTGGAGAACTTGAAGCCCTTGCGGTAGTTGAACTTCTCGACGGCCCGCATCAGGCCGATATTGCCTTCCTGCACGAGGTCCAGAAGCGAGACGCCCCGGCTCGCGTACTTCTTGGCTATGGAGACGACGAGTCGCAGGTTCGCCCTCGTGAGGTGCGCCTTGGCCCGGCGGTCGCCGCGCTCGACACGCTTGGCGAGGTAGACCTCCTGAGCTTTGGTTAGGAGGGGAGTCTTGCCGATCTCATCCAGGTACATCTGGACGGCGTCGCCCGTATAGCGGGTACGCAGATCGCTCTCCAAAACTTCCTTGACGATCTGGGTATCTTCTTCCTCGTTGAGAGTCTCCGCAAGAAACCCGGCGTCTACTATCTCGACGCCGCTGTCGCGGAGGAGGCCGTAGACTCGTTGGATCTCATCGGTCGAGAGGTCTACTTCTTGGAGGAGGTCGAGGACTTCGCTGGATTCCAGAGTACCGGTCTCCTGACCGGCCTCGAAGAGTTCCTGGATTTCGTCTATTTCCCGCAGGTCGCGCTGAGGTTGCAAATTCTCCTCTGGCTCTCTAGGCTGAAACTCTCCTGCTACCTAAGCGTAATATATCCGAAAAAGGGCAAAGATCAATTGCCATCCACATGCAAATCGGTACTCTCGTGTAAGGGGAACTATGATTGGTATTAGAAACTTGTTCAGAGTCTTCAACGAGTCCCGCAAGGCCGCCCGACAGAATGCGACGCTGGCCGTCACCGGAGACTCGCTTCGCGCCGCCGAGATAGCGGCCCTCCTGGACGCGCAACGCAAGGTCAGAGGGGCGGAGATCATCCTGGCGGTCCCCGAATCCGGAGACCGGCTCACCATATCCGGCAAGGCGGTCGATGATCCGGGAGAAGTCTCCGTCTCCGGCGTCACGGAAGAGACCATGCAGCATCACATCGTTCCCTGGATAGTCGATGCTCTGGACGATGACTACCTGGTGCCGCTCGCGAAGGGATATCCGGTTTTCCGCCGGACGGTGTGCGAGCAGATCGTCCGCAAGAACGCCCGCGAGAACGCCGTGATCGGGGCGCTACCGATCCCCGGCGCTGACATGCCGGTCATGACAGCGAATCAGGGCCGGATGGTCCTGAACATCGCCGCCGCCTACGGCGAGGAACTATCCCTGGAGCGGGCGCGGGAGCTACTCGGGGTTCTGGGGGCCGGGTTTGGACTCAGAGCCCTCACCCGGCAGGTGGTAAAGCTGATCCCCTTCGGCGGTTGGGCGGCCGCCGCGGCCATCGGCTACGCGGGTACGGTGGCGATGGGCCGGGCCACGGTACTCTACTTCGAGCGCGGAGGCCAGCAGGTTGGGCAGAAGGAGATGGCGGAGATACAGCGCCGCGCCGCCGAGGAAGCCAAGACCTATGTCTCCAGGATGCGCCGCAAGAAGTAGCGCGTCGAATATAATAGTTTGCATGTTCTCCTTTCTACGGCGGGTACTCTCCGAGGTGCGCGGAAGGTTCTACAGCCTGAGGAAGCTGGCGCTCAAGTGCTTTCTCGTCTTGACGGCGGTGCAGGCCGCGCTCGTCGGCATCCTTGTGGCGCTCGCCCAGCTTCGTAAACGCCGCGAGGGACCGCACGAAGGTTTCCCGTGGGAGGATCAGGGCGAGGTGAACCTGGAGGACGGCGGTGGTCAGTTGAAGCTCTACGCATACGGCGTCGAACTCTACGAGGAGATGCTCTCCGAGATAGAGAAAGCCCGCGAAAACATCTTCCTGGAAACATTTATCTGGAAAGGCGACGAGCTTGGACGCCGTTTCCTGGATGCTCTAACGCGCAAGGCCCGCGAGGGGGTGCGGGTGTACGTCATCTTCGACGGTTTCGCCAATATGGTCGTTCCCTCCAAGTTCAAGCGGTTCCCCGAGGAGATAAAAACGCTTCACTTCCGTCCGATCTCCTCCGCCCGCGGCCTCGCGGACCCGCGCAACATCTTCCGCGACCACCGCAAGATCCTGACCGTTGACGGCCGGGTAGCATTTCTCGGCGGCTACAACATCGGCGCTCTCTACGCCACGACCTGGCGCGATACTCAGCTTCGCATCCGGGGCGATGAGGTACACGAACTGGAGAACGCCTTTATCGACTTCTGGAACGCCCACCGCACCGCCGATCTCCCCGCCATAGATCCCCTCAAGAAGCGCTCCTGGAACCCGGTTGCCGTCTTGCACCGGAACGACCCTTACATGCGTATTTTCCCGATACGCGGCATGTACCTGGAAGCCATAGACCGGGCGAACAGCCATATCTTCCTCACGCACGCCTACTTCGTCCCGGATCGCGCGATGAGGGCCGGTCTCATCGACGCCGCGAGGAGAGGTGTGGGCGTCCAGGTCCTGGTGCCAGAAGAGTCCAACCACATAACCGCCGACTGGCTCGCCCGGCGGCACTTTTACGAGCTGCTATCGGCGGGGGTCAGGATCTTCCGCTACAAATACATGATGATCCACTCCAAGACCGCCACCATCGACGGCCTCTGGTCTACCATAGGCAGCGCGAACATCGACCGCTACAGCCTGCTCGGTAACTACGAGATAAACCTGGAAGTCTACAGCAGCCGCCTCGCCGCCCAGATGGAGCGCATGTTCGAGCTGGACAAGACGAACGCCGAGGAACTGAAGCTCGAACAATGGGAGCGCCGCCCGCTCCCCTCCAAAATAGTCGAGCGCGTGCTTGCCAGCCTGAGCCCGGTCGTCTAGTCTCCCCGACAAGGCTTCACGGAGAACTGCCGCCTCCGCTGTATAATGTTTCGTACGAACCTGCGGTCCTTTGTGGGGATGAGGAGAGTACTCGATTGGCGCATTGGGAGTTTGTAGAGTCCGGGGCCGACGTTGTCTCGGAGCTCGAGCGCACGCTCGGGGTAGACTGGCTATGCGCCCGCGTGCTTGCGAACCGGGGCGTATCAGTCGAGTCCGCGCCGGGTTTTCTATCGCCTTCACTAGGAACGATTCGGATGCCGGATGAAGAGCCGTGGGGCGTGGCGGCCCGGCGGGTGGCGCGGGCGATCAAGGACGGAGAGCGTATCGGCGTGTTCGGCGACTACGATACCGACGGCATTACCTCCGCCGCCGTTCTCTACCTGGCGCTCTCGAACTATGCGGATAACCTGATCGTCAAGCTACCGACCCGGCAGACGGGATACAGTCTGCTGGAGCCCTACGTGCGGGACCTCTTCGCCGAGGGCGTGAACCTGCTCATAACCGCCGACTGTGGCATCTCCAACCGGCGCGAGGTCGAGTTGGCGAACTCTCTGGGCATGGAAGTGATCGTCACGGACCATCACATCCCGCCCGAGGACCCGCCCGATACGGCCGTCGCCGTCCTCGACCCGAAGCTCTGGGACCCGGACGACCCGCTGGCCGGAGTCGGGGTGGCGTGGAAGTTCGCCTGGGCCGTCGCCCGGGAGCTAGGCGACCCGGAAGGCAAGCGCCGTCTCGGACGTCTACTGGACCTCGTCTCCGTCGGGACTATCGTGGACATAGCGCCGCTCGTCGGGGATAACCGGGCGCTCGCGAGGATGGGGCTACTCCATATCAACCGCTCGCTAGACGCCGGTGTGGCGCGGCGGGGCCTCGCGGCGCTCGTGAAGGTCGCCGGGGTCCGGGGAGACATAGACGAGAACGACCTCGGCTGGAAGATCGGGCCGCGCATCAACTCCATCGGGCGGATAAAAGACCCGCGCCCCGCCCTGGACTTGCTCCTCACACAAGATCCGAAGGAGGCGTTCCGGATCGCCTCGCTACTGAACCAGCTCAACTCCGAACGGCAGCGGCGCACGCGCTACGCCGTGGAGCGGGCGATGGTAGAGGTGGACCCAGACGAAGACTTCAAGGTAGTCGTTACGGAGGAGGCTGGAGGGCTTGCGGGGCTCGTGGCGGGCAAGGTTGCCGGAGCCACGGGCCGTCCGGCGGCGGTCGTGAACCGGCGGGCCGACGGCTCCCATGGCGGTTCGGCACGCGCCGGTGATACGGACGTGGACCTGTACGGCGCGCTCTACAGCGTCCGGCATCTGCTGGGGGAGTGGGGAGGACATCGCAAGGCGGCGGGCCTTTCGGTCGAGCCGGGCAACTTCGACGCCTTCGTCTCCGGGGTCAACGAGGCCGTCCGGGAGCAGGCCAGGCAGAACCCGGAGATATTCATTCCGGCTCTGGAGGTGGATGCGGAGGTTCCTATCGAGAGTGTCTCGAACGGGCTGCTCGACTGGCACGAGAAACTTGCCCCGTTCGGGAGCGGGAACTATCGTCCGGTCTTCGTGAGCGAGGGGCTTCGGATAGAGGGTGCGCGTCAGATCTGGGAAGGGATGAACTTGGTGCGGCTTGCGGGCGGCATATCGGGAAAGATGGCGGGACCGGACGACGGTCTGCCGGAGGGAGCTTTCGACGCGGCGTATACGGTAAGCCGCAGCGCCTACTCGGGGCAGGCGGAGATCGAGATACTGGACTGGAAGAGCTAGGAGGATTCGAGGTTGAACGCCATAGGGGTTGACGTGGGTGGTACCAAGATCGCCGCGGCGGTCGTGACGGAGAGCGGCAAGATACTGGCCGAGACTCGCTACCCGTCTTCGGGGCCGCGTGAGCGGTTGCTTTCAAGCATAGCCGGGGCCATAAACGAGGTGCGCGAGGGCATCGGCGAGATCGGCGGCGTGTGTATCGCCGTCCCCGGTTTCGTGCTGGCGACGCAGAACAAAGTGGTCTTCGCCCCGAACCTTCACGCCATCGAAGGTGTACCGTTGAAGGATGAGATCGGCGAGAGGACGGGCCTCAATGTAACCGTCGAGAACGACGCCAACGCGGCGGCCTGGGGCGAGTTCAGGTTCGGGGCGGGCAGCGACGTGGACCATCTCGTATTCGTGACGCTCGGGACCGGGGTAGGTGGCGGCGTGATCTCGCACGGTATCCTGCTGCGTGGCGCGCAAGGCGCCGGAGGCGAGTTGGGCCACATCACCATTCAGGCCCACGGCGGACCCCGTTGCGGCTGCGGAAACTATGGCTGCCTCGAAGCCCTCGCCTCCGGTACCGCTATAACCCGCCGGGCGAGGGAAGTCGCGAGTGAGCAACCGGGTTCTGCCCTGGGCCGGATCGCCGTGAACCGCAACGTCCTGGGTGAAGACGTAACCGAACTCGCGCAGAAGGGTGACGGGGTGGCGATCTCCGTACTCGATGAGATTGGGACATGGCTCGGCGTCGGGCTCGCCGGTTTCGTCAACATCTTCAACCCCGATGTCGTCGCCGTCGGCGGCGGGGCGTCGAAGGCGGGGGAGTTGATACTGGAGCCCGCCCGCCGCGAGATGTACAAGCGCGCCCAGAGCCCCAGCCGCGAGTTCGTGGATGTCCAGGAAGCCACCCTTGGGCCGGAGTCCGGTGTGCTAGGCGCCGCAGGGCTCGCCCGCGACGAATCAGGCGAGTACGTCCTGGGCTCCTGAGTGTCTCTGGCGGTCGTCCCAACTCCCATAGGCAACCTCGAAGATATTACCCTCCGCGCCCTGCGCCACCTGCGCGAAGCGGACCTCATAGTGTGCGAGGACACCCGCCGCACGGGACGTCTGCTCGCCCACTACGAAATAAAGGGCAAACTACTCGCCTATCACGAGCACAACGAAGAGAGGCTGGCCCCCGAACTTGCCGGGCGAGCCCGGAGGGAAAAGATCTCACTCGTAACCGACGCGGGCACACCGCTCGTCTCTGACCCCGGATACCGGCTCATCCTGGCGTGCATCGAAGCCGGAGTCGGGATCGAGGTGTTACCCGGTCCTTCAGCCCTGACGACGGCGCTAGTGGCCTCGGGATTACCGGCGGATACGGTGGTCTTCCTCGGATTCCCGCCTCGCAAGGGGCGTGAACGGGCAGGGACCTTCGAGCGGATCGGCCGGGAGGCTTCGACATTCGTCCTCTTCGAGTCGCCGCACCGGCTGGCAAAGACGCTGGCTGGACTGCCAGGGGAGTCTCCAGTCGCGGTGTGCCGGGAGCTTACGAAACTTCATGAAGAGGTGTTTCGCGGCACGGCGCGGGAGGCCGGACGGCGCTACGCGGAAGGTGTAAAAGGAGAGATCGTGCTCGTCGTGCGCGGCGGAGCGGGGCGCGAGGAGGAAGCTTTCGACGAGGTCGTCGAGAAGGCGCGAGGCTACGTGGCAGGAGGGGAGAGTCCATCGAAGTCCGCGGCGCGGGCGGCGCGGGAATCGAGCTGGAAGAAGGGCGAGATCTATGCCCGTCTCGTAGGGAAGTAGCGGGCAGTAAGAGTCGAAACCTGACGCTTGATGCCCGACGCCTTTATAATGCCCCCCATGTTCGCTCTGGGGGAGAGGGGTTGAGCGTTATGTTGGTGGATTCGCACACGCACCTGTTGAGGTTGGAAGTTCCGCCGGAGCAGGCGGTCAAGGATGCGGCCGAGGCGGGGATCGTGGCTGTTGTGAACGTCGGGACGGACGTCGAGGATTCGCGTAAGGGTGCGGAGTTGGCGGCGGTGTTGCCGAACGTCTATTCGTCGGCGGGGATTCACCCGCACAACGCCGGGACCTATACGGCGGCGGATCTGGAGTCGCTGGCGGAGCTTTGCGAGTCGCCGGGGATCGTCGCTCTCGGTGAGGTCGGGCTTGACTACTACCGGGGGGAATGTTCGCGGGAGATCCAGCAGGCTTTGTTTGAGGATGTGATCTCCCTTGCCAACGATACGCGCCTGCCGCTGATTATCCACTCCCGCAACGCTTTTGCCGATACGATGTCCTCCCTGGGGAACGCCCGCGTCCCGATAGTCCTCCACTGCTTCGAGGGCGGGGAACGCGAGGTGCGTGAAGCGAGGGAACGCGACTACTATATCGGTCTTGCCGGTAACGTTACCTACAAGAACAGCGAGACAGCCCGCGTCCTCCGGTTGATGGACGAGGAACGCATCCTCGTGGAGACGGATGCCCCTTACCTGAGTCCCCAACCAATGCGCGGCAAGCCAAACGTCCCGAAGAACGTCGTCCACACCGCCAGCTTTGTGGCGGAGCGGCTTGGTTTCGAGGACGAAGAGCTCGCCATCCTCGCCACCCGCAACGCCCGCAACCTGTTCGGCCTGCCACTCGAACTCTGACTGTATTTATTGGACTCTCCGGCAAACTTCCCAAAGAAACGCCTTGGACAGCACTTCCTGAAAGACCCGAACACCGCCCGAATCGTCGCCGAAGGCGTCATGCCGGATGATGTCGTGCTGGAGATTGGACCGGGACGTGGTTTCCTTACCGGGTTTCTGGCCGGACGCGCGAAACTAGTCCACGCCGTGGAGATAGACCCGGATGCGCTCGTTTTCCTGCGCCGCGCTATCGGCGGTTGCGACAACGTCCGCATACAGGAAGGCGACGCGCTCCGTTTCGATTACGCGACCCTCGATCCCGTACCGAACAAACTGGTAGCCAACCTGCCCTACAATATCGCCTCGCCGTTGGTGTTGAAGTTCCTGGAAGAGGTGGAGAGCCTGAGAACGCTGCGGTTCATGGTGCAACTGGAAGTAGCCCGCCGGATGGTAGCCGGGCGCGGAAGCAAAGACTACTCCGGATACGCGGTGCTGGTCCAGCTACTCGCCGCCGGGCGGATCGCCCATAAGGTCTCGCCGCACGTCTTTGATCCACCGCCCAGGGTCCAATCCGCGATAGTGGACATGGAGCGCCGGGAGACAGGTCTGAGAACCGGAGAATACGCCGGGGTGAAGAGGGTCGTGCTTGCCGCGTTTCGCAGCCGCCGGAAACGGCTCGTCAACAACCTTCCCGAGCCAGTACGGGGCGAGGCTCCGCGAGTCCTGACCTCCCTGGGACGCGGGCCGGATGCCAGGGCGGAGGAGCTTGCGCCGGAGGACTTCGTGACACTCTACCGGAAGATCTCGTGGGCGATCTGATGAAACAGTTACACCTCAGAGCTTTCGCCAAGGTCAACTACGCCCTGGAGGTGCGGGGGATCAGAGAGGACGGGTATCACGAGATATCCACCGTGATGCAGAGCATCTCACTTGCGGACGAGGTCTCGCTAGAGCTCGCGGAAGAGGGATTCGCTCTACACGTCGAGCCGGATAACGCGGAGATTGGTCCGCTCGAAGACAACACGGCCTACAGGGCGTGGAAGTCCCTGTGTGAGGCGGTAGCCCAGGACCTTCCAGTGAAGATCCATCTATACAAAAAGATACCCGCCGGGGCCGGACTCGGCGGTGGATCGGCGGACGCGGCGGCGATCCTGGTCGGACTCAACGAGTTATTCGGGATGCGTTTGGGAGAAGAGGAACTTCGTGCAATCGGAGGCAGCGTCGGTGCTGACGTGCCTTTTTGTATCACGGGCGGGACGGCGCTCGGGGAGGGGGTTGGGGAGAGGCTAACCCGGTTGGTGGCGCCCCCGGATCACCGGCTGCTGATCCTGAAACCAGACCGAGGCGCGGATACGGGCAAGACCTACCGCGCCCATGACGAAGACCCGGCGGCCGATTTGTCTTTCGTGGAGCCGGTGGTGGCGGCGCTGCGGGCAGGAGAGCTTTCCGCGCTCTCCCGTTCGGCCGGCAACGTGCTTTCGCCGGTTACCAAGAAAGCGGCGCCGGAGGTGGAGGACTACGAGCGAGCCCTCCTGGGCCACGGCGCGCTCGGAGCGGCAATGACCGGCTCGGGGACGGCGGTCTACGGCATCTTCGCAACGGAGCAATCAGCCAGGAAAGCGAAAACGGCATTGCGGGCACCGTTCATCGGAGTATTCGCGCCGGTGTCTCGCGGGGTCGAGATAATCTAAGGCGCGTTCTCTATTGTCTCGTCGCTGGTGACCAAACGCTGACGGCTTACACGGGCTCCGGTATAATCGCGGCGTCGCGGGTACGTAATAAGAACACAGTCATGGTCGCGGCGAAGCGAATGGGGCGTAGCCAAGCGGCAAGGCGCCGGGTTTTGGTCCCGGGATCGCAGGTTCGAATCCTGCCGCCCCAGCTTGAAGCCCGCGCTGGCAAGTCAATCCAAAGGAGTCTTGTAAAAGGTGACCGAGCACGAAACTCCATCACCAATCTTCGCCGTGGTCCTTGCGGCGGGCAAAGGAACCCGGATGAAGTCCAACCGGGCTAAGGTCCTTCATACCCTCTGCGGAGTACCGATGGTGAATTATGCGATCCAGGCCATCAAGCCGCTCGTCCCCGAGAGGCTGCTCGTCGTCGTGGGGCATCAGGCTGATCTCGTCGAGGACGTGCTCCCCGAACAAGCCGAGGCGGTTCTTCAGAAGGAGCAACTCGGCACCGGAGACGCGGTGCGCGTGGCCCTGGAAGCCATCGAAGAGGAGGACGGCACACTCCTCGTGGTAAACGGGGATGGACCGCTTATCTCGGATCGGACGCTGGGTGAACTGGTGGAGCGTCACCGGGAGGCTGGAGTTGGGGCGACAGTGCTGGTGGCCGAACTTCCGGACCCGAGTGGCCTCGGGCGGGTTATCGAAGACGCGGGCGTCGTGCGGATCGTCGAAGAGCGCGAGGCGACGGAGTCGGAGCGCGAGATAAAGCTCGCCAACCTGGGTCTTTACGCCTTCGAGTTGACCGAGATCCGGGATGCTCTTGGCAGGCTAGAGTCGGATAATAGCCAGGACGAACTATATCTGACGGACGCGCTGGAGATAATCGGGAGCCGGAGCCGGGCTGTAACCTATCGCCTGAAAGACGTGGAGGAGGCAAACCTGGTCAATGACCGGGCGCATCTGGCGCGGGCGGAGGAGATCCTTCGCCGCCGCATCCTGGACGCCCACATGAGGGACGGGGTGACCGTGCGAGACCCGGCCTCGACCCACATCGAGGCGACGGTGGAGATCGGTCGGGATACGGTGATTTTGCCGGGCACTTTCCTGCGCGGAGAGACCAAAATAGGCTCGGACTGCATCATTGGCCCGTCGACGGACCTGCTCGACACGGCTGTAAGCGATGGGGCGCTGGTGGAACATTCGGTCGGACGGGGCGCGGAGATCGGCGAGGACGCCACCGTTGGTCCCTACGCCTACCTGCGGCCGGGCACGGTGCTCGGAACGAACTCGAAGGTCGGGGCGTACTGCGAGGTCAAGAACACGAAGGTCGGCAAGGGAAGCAAGGTCCCTCACCTGTCGTACGTTGGAGACGCGGACATCGGAGCGGGCGTCAACCTGGGAGCGGGCACCATCACCGCAAACTACGACGGGAAGCACAAGAACCGGACGGTCATCGAAGACGGCGTATTTACCGGCGTCAACACGAATCTGATAGCGCCTATTACAATCGGAGAAGGCGCGTACCTCGGGGCGGCGAGTGTCGTGAACAAGAACATACCGCCCGGCAAGCTCGCTGTTGGGATGCCGGCGCGGGTGATCCGGGACGCTCCGGGCAAGGTATCTAAAGATGGTTCCGGAAAAGGAAAGAGCGAGCGTCCAGAGACCGAGACGGAGGGTTAGCGCGGCGATGCAAAACGGCTATCTTACGCAGACCAACGAGAAGCGCCTGATGCTTTTTTCGGGGGAGGGTTACCCGAAACTCGCGGACCGGATAGCGGATCGGTTGGACCTCGACCTGGGCGGCGTGGAGTTGCGCCAGTTCTCAAGCGGCGAGATGTATTCGAGATACCTGGAGAGCGTCCGGGGCGCGGATATGTTCATCGTCCAGTCTCTCGGGGACCCGGTAAACCTCAACCTAATGCAACTGCTCGTCATGATCGACGCCGCGAGGAGGGCGTCGGCCAAGAGGATAACGGCGGTGATCCCGTATTTCGCCTACTCGCGGCAGGACCGCAAGACCAAGCCCCGCGAGCCCATAACGGCGCGTCTGGTCGCCAACATGATCCAGGTGGCCGGGGCCGAGCGGGTGATGGCGATGGATTTGCACGTCGGCCAGATCGAGGGCTTCTTCAGCTTCCCGGTGGATCACCTGACCGCCATGCACACTTTCGTGGACTACTTCGTGGAGGCGGGTTTCCGCGACGCCGACGACGCGGTAGTCGTCGCCCCGGATACGGGGGAGGCCAGAGTCGCGAACCGTTTGGCGGATCACCTCGGGATACCCTGGGCCATTCTGAACAAGCGGCGCAGCGGTCCGGGGCAATCGGAGGTTACCCACGTCATCGGCGACGTAGAGGGGAGGCGGGCGATTATGATCGACGACCTCATAGATACGGCGGGTACGTTGTGCAACGCGGCGGAGGTGCTCGTCCAGAAGGGCGCCACTGAGGTCTACGCCGCCGGGACGCACGCGGTATTTTCGGGACCGGCTTACAGGAACATAGAAGAATCCCCGCTAAAAGAGGTAGTCGTGACGGATACGCTGCCCTTGAAGGAGGGCGAACCGCAGTCTAAGATACGAACGCTTACGATTGCGCCCATACTCGCGAGCACCATAAAGAACGTCTTCCTGGACGATTCGGTGAGCGAAGTGTTCATGGGCGAGAATCAGCTTTTCTAGGAATAGTCAGAGATCGGTAGGAGTACCAAGTGGCAGACAACGTAGATTTACAGGCCAGCAAGCGCGAGGGCCGGGGCAAGAACGACTCCCGGCGCCTGAGGCAGCAAGGCATGGCTCCGGCTGTCCTGTACGGAGAGAGCAATGAAGCCGGCGGAAGCACGGCCATCGTGGTCCCGGCGAAGACCGTGGACTATACGCTACAGCACCTCGGGGACAACGCGCTCTATGACATAGACCTGGGCGACGGCGCGGCGACGGCCCGCATCGTGGACCTTCAGCGCCACCCGGTGACGGGGAATTTGATCCACGTGGACTTCATCCCGGTGAATATGCGCGAGCTGGTCGAGGTGACCGTTCCCGTCGCGGTCGTGGGCGACGCGCCCGGCGTCCAGGAGGGCGGAGTGTTGCAACAGGTGGCCTACGAGATACAGGCCGAGTCTCTGCCGGGTGACATCCCCCAGGAGGTGACGCTCGACGTCTCGAACCTGGGAATGAACGAGAACCTGACGCTCGGCGACCTGATCCTGCCCGAGGGCGTTACTTTGCTCTCCGAGCCGGAGGACGTCGCGGTTACCGTGACGGCGCCGACGGAGATCACCGACGAGGAGATGGAGGCCGCCGGTATCGTCGAGGATATGACCGACGAGGAAGAGGCCGCCGCTGCCGAGCAAGCCGCAGAGGGCGAGGAGGCTGCCGAGGGTGAAGAGGCGTCCGCCGACGAGGGCGAGGAACCCAAGGGCCAGGACGAATAGGCTCAACGAGCTGCGTCAGTCCTTCCTGAACCGGAGAAAAGAAGCGGAAGAGAGCGGGGGGCCTTCACGGGCCCCCGTCGTCGTGGGTCTCGGGAACCCCGGACGCTCCTACGAACGCACCCGCCACAACGTCGGCTATCTCGTCGCCGACGAGTTGGCGAAACGCCACGGCGGAGACTGGCGCAAGAAGAAGAGAGCCGAAGCCGCCCCCATCAACCTCGGCCTGAAGAACGTAACGCTCCTCAAGCCGACTACCTTCATGAACAACTCCGGCTCCGCCCTGTCGGACTCTCGCATCGAAGACCTCATCGTCGTCCACGATGATCTGGATCTCCCGTTGGGCGACGTCCGGGTGAAGGCCGGCGGCGGCGCGGGCGGCCACAACGGCCTGCGCTCCATCATTCAGAACAAGGGCAACGATTTCGTCAGGGTCCGTATCGGCATCGGCCGCCCGCCGATAGGCGTAACCGTCACGGATTACGTGCTCGGAAGGATGGACTCCGCTGTCAAAGACGCCGTCCCCACAGCCGCCGATGTGGTCGAGTTCCTAGTTGAGAACGGCGCGGAGGCGACGATGAACCGCTTCAACGTTCGGGCCTGAAAGATCTATCCTTCGTCGGAACTCCATGAATCTTCCCGACCGGGACGCGGTAGCTGGCGGAGGAGGCCGCCGAGCATCTCGATGCCGCCCTGGTCCAGAATGCGGTCTTCTTCGATAACCACGTCGTCGGGGACATCGACGCGCTCGCGGAGTTTCTGGGCCGTTACGCTGGCGCACAGCACCGCTCGCACTTCGTCCAGGGTCGCCCGGATCTCCGCGGGACTCTGGTCCACGTTGACGGGGATGAAGTCCAGGTGGTCCAGACCCGCGCCCTCGACGGATCGCGACATGTTCTCCATGCAAGTCTTGCCCCATCCAACGATACCGACCGGGGTACCCGCCGGAAGCTCCGTGAGGCGCTGCAGGCTCTCCAGGTTGGCCTCGGCCAGCAATGCGACCGTCTCTATGCCTAATGGCTCCACCAACTCCTGCACCTCGTGAACGTGGAAGAAAGTGGTCGTGGCTATCCGCCACGGCAGATCTTTCGCACCGTCGATCCTCTCCGGAAGGTCTTCCAGAAGCACCCGTTCTACTTCGACCGGCAACTGCGCCTCTAGCTCGGCCGAGAACTGCTCTAGCTCTACTTGCGTACACTCGACGAACACTATCCGCGTCTTGCCCCGCGGCTCCGCGCCCGCGCGGGCCAGCAGCGCGTACGCCAACTCCTCCACCTGAACGCCTTGCGCCGATGCGAGATCCAGGACCTTCTCCAATACCTCCTGGCGCTTCAGATACCCCGCGTCCACCGGCGGCTCGACAACATACACTCCGCTTCCGCGCCGACTCTCGACATACCCCTCACGTTCGAGGTCCGAGATCACCCGCGCCACCGTATTCCGGTTGATCCGCAGATACCCCGCCAATGTCCGAATGCTCGGCAACCGGCTCCCCACCTCGAACCGCCCCGTAAGAACGAGATGCTTTAACTGCTCCTCCAACTGAACGTGTACCGGTACGTGACTCTTCGAATTTATCTGTAAATCCATAAATTATCCTATTGTCCTATGCTGGTAAGCCAATTATAATTGTCACAGCTAATTAGGGCAATTATAGCGCGGCGGCGTGGATGCGGAGGCGAGAGATGTTGGAGTGGTCGGAATTCGAGGTTTACAAGGAGCGGAGCCGGGATCTCCTTCGCGAAGCCGCGGCTGCCAGGTTGGCGCGAGAGGCGCGTTATGGAGCGGGGGAGAAGCGAGGTAAAGCCTCGTTCCAGGCTGATGAGGTAGCGGGTATCCGGGTGCGGTGGGGCGGTATCGAGGACGAGGCCGGGATCTCGGATTTGCTGGCGTTGAACGGCATGCCGCGTTGGATCGCCTTCGAGGAGCGATTCATCGTGGCGGAGGAAGGTGGCGAAGTCCTTGCCGCCCTGCGATACAGGACGGAGTCCAAGCGTCTCATCCTGGGTCTGTTGGTGGTGGACCCGTGGGCCGGGGAACGGCGTCTCGCGCGGGCGTTGTACACCGGGGCGCGGAACCTCGGACGCGAGATGTGCGTCGGGGAGATCCTGGCCGCGAGAGGTCCGCACGCGGATTATGCGCGCGAGGCCGGATACCGGCGGCGGAGTAAATTTTGGCGGGTCGATACGGGGAAATCCAACGAGACCGGGACTTCCGGAGAGCGCGGCGCGCATCGTTTCCTGACGACGCTCGCGGGCGCGTTCTTGAGCCGCATGGGATGGCGTTGATACGGCTGCACGACAACCTCGCTTCGGGAAACGGCTATAAGGTGCGCCTGATCCTCACACAGCTAGGCATCCCGTTCGAGAGGATCGAGTACGACACACGGAAGGGCGCGACCCGCACCCCCGAGTTCCTGGAACGCATCAACCCGAACGGGCGCATTCCGGTGCTGGAGACCTCGGACGGGGAGTTCTTGCCGGAATCCAACGCGATCCTCTTCTACCTCGCCGGAGGTACGCG
>JBBPZZ010000107.1:0-71761 GCA_038198445.1 Rubrobacterales bacterium | reverse complement strand
CAACACGATAATGAACGTGGAGTTAATCTCTCCCATCGCGATGGATGAGGGGCTAAACTTCGCCATCCGCGAGGGTGGCAGGACTGTTGGAGCTGGCGTCGTCACCGAGATAGTGGAGTAAAGGTACTGTAGATATGCGGGGGCGGTGACGCTCGCCGCCCCTGTGATTTGGAGGAAAGTTGTGCGACAATTAGTAACGCTGGCTTGCGACGAGTGCAAGCGCCGGAACTATCACAGCCGTAAGAACCGGCGTAATACACCGGATCGCATCCAGCTACAGAAGTTCTGTCCGTGGTGTCGGCAGCATACGGCACATCGGGAGACTCGTTAGCGGGTTTTAGGTAGAGGGCAGTAGCTCAGTTGGAAGAGCAGCGGTCTCCAAAACCGCAGGTCGTGGGTTCGAGTCCCTCCTGCCCTGCTTTGCAAGAGAAAACCAGGCGAGGAAACAATGGGTAAGAAGCGCGGCTCCCCGGCGACGAAGGGGGCCAACAAGAACAATAAGAAAACACAGCAGCCGAAGCGGGGTGGTTTCCTGGCTGGGCCGAGGAAGTTCGCCCGTGACGTTCAGGTGGAGTTGAAGCGGGTTAGCTGGCCGAATCGGGACCAGTTACGCCAGAGTACGGCTGTCGTGCTCATCATCGTTGCGGTGCTGGGAGTCTACGTCGCCGCCTGGGACTTCGTCTTTCAGAACCTCGCGCGTTTGATTTTCCTACCGTAGCAGGAGCTTAGATCTTGAAGAAGTGGTACGTCGTTAACACATACTCGGGACACGAGAACAAGGTTCGCACCACGATGGAGCGCCGGATCGACTCCCTCGGCCTGGGCCGATATTTCGGTGAAATCCGCATCCCCGAGGAGAGCGTAATAGAGATCAAGGACGGCAAGAAGGTCCCCGTGATCCAACGCCAGTTCCCCGGCTACCTACTGGCGAACATGGACCTGAACGACGATACCTGGCGTCTGGTCCGCCAGACTCCGGGCGTCACCCAGATCGTCGGCAACGGCGACAAGGCCGTTCCGCTGAGCCGGTCGGAGGTCGAGCGCCTGCTGCATCCGGGCGAGGCGGCCGAGGCGCGGGAGAAGGTCAAGACGACGGTCGATTACACTATCGGCGAGACGGTGAAGGTCATCGGCGGACCGCTCGCGGAGTTCACGGGCTCCATTTCGGACATAAACGTGGACCAGTCGAGGCTGAAGGTTCTGGTCTCGATCTTCGGGCGGGAGACGCCGGTCGAGCTCTCGTTCGCGCAGGTAGCGAAACTCTAGTAAGCAGACGAAAGGTTTTTCATGGGTAGAGGACGCGGGCGCCGCGTAGCGCGCAAATTGAAGCTGCAGATCACGGGCGGGCAGGCGAACCCCGCCCCGCCGGTCGGCCCGGCGCTGGGCCAGGCGCAGGTGAACATCGGGGAGTTCGTGCGGCAGTTCAACGACGCCACGCGCGACCAGATGGGTCAGATCATCCCGGTCGAGATAACGGTCTTCGAGGACCGCTCGTTCACCTTCGTTACCAAGACTCCGCCGGCTGCGTTCCTCTTGAGGCAGGCCGCGGGCGTCGAGAAGGGCAGCGGCGAGCCGAACAGCAACAAGGTCGGCGCCGTCAGCCGGTCGCAGGTCGAGGAGATAGCCAAAACCAAGATGCCGGACCTCAACGCCGCGGATATCGACGGCGCGATGAAGATCGTCGAGGGTACGGCCCGGAGCATGGGGATTACGGTCAATGGGTAGGAAACTTTTAGAGCAGAAGCAGAAGATAGACAATGAGCGTCTCTACAATCCGCGTGAGGCGTTGGAACTTCTCAAGACCCTCGAAGGCGCGAAGTTCGACGAGAGCGTCGAGGCGCACGTCAACCTTAACGTCGACCCGCGCCGTGCGGACCAGATGGTCCGCGGCACCCTTATGCTCCCGAACGGTACCGGCAAGACCCGCCGGGTCGCGGTCTTCGCCGCCGGCGAGAAAGCCCGCGAGGCCGAGGAGGCTGGCGCGGACGTGGTCGGCTCCGACGATTTGGCGGCCCGCATCCGGGACGAAGGTTTCATGGACTTCGACGTGGCGGTTGCGACGCCGGATCAGATGAGCGTCGTGGGTAGGCTCGGTCAGTTGCTTGGACCGCGCGGACTGATGCCGAACCCGAAGAGCGGGACGGTTACGATGGATGTCGGCAACGCGGTCGGGGATATAAAGAAGGGCAAGATCGAGTACCGGGTGGACCGCTACGGCATAATCCACTCCATCCTCGGCAAGAAGTCCTTCGACCTGGACAGCCTGGTGGCTAACTACTTCGCCCTGCGCGAGGAGCTTCAGCGGGTGCGTCCCGCGCCGGTCAAGGGCCGGTACTTCAAGTCCATCACCTTGACGACGACGATGGGACCATCCATCAAGGTTGACCCCGCGGTCGAGAAGGAGTAGTATCTCGCGCGGACTTTAAGTCAATAAGACCAGAGACAGCCGGGGTTCGAGAGAGCTTAATCATCCGGCCGAGGTCGCGGAAAAGCTTTGAGGGATACACGAGCCCCGGGCGCCTCTGCGGCCCCGGGGTCTTCTATTTGTAGAGGAGTTTAGGTGAACAGGGAAGAGAAAGCGAGGGTGATCGAGGAGCTTGCCGGCAAGTTGAGCGGCGGCTCGGCGGTGCTCGTGGATTACCAGGGCATCAACGTGGCCCAGAGTACGGACCTCCGGCAGCAGAGCCGGGAGTCTGGCGTCGAGTTCGTAGTCGCCAAGAATACGCTGACGATACGGGCGGCGGACGAGGCCGGTATAGAGGGTCTACAGGAGTACCTGGTAGGGCCGACGGCGCTGGCATTCAGCGAGGACCCGGTGGCGGGCGCGAAGCTGATGGCGAAGTTCGCGGATCAGGTCGAGACGTTCGCGCTCAAGGGCGGCCTGTTGGATGGCGGACGTGTGCTTGATGAGGCCGAGGTCGTGGCTCTCAGCAAGCTGCCGGGCCGGGAGCAGTTGCTTGCCCAGATCGTCGGTGGCATATCGTCGCCGCTCACGGGCCTGGTAACGGTGCTCAACAACACCATCCAGGGTCTGGTCGTCGCGCTCGGCCAGATAGCGGAGCAGAAGCAGGGCGTGGAACAGTCGTAAGTAGTAGCCAGATTAACTGAGTCAGGAGGACTTGAAGATGGCAGTAACCAAAGATGAGTTGATGGAGTCGATCGAGAACATGACCGTTCTGGAGCTTTCGGAGCTGGTGAAGGCCCTGGAGGAGCGTTTCGGCGTCTCCGCCACGGCTGTCGCCGCCGCTCCGGCGGCGGGCGCGGGCGGTGACGGCGCGGCGGCCGCCGTCGAGGAGCAGACCGAATTCGACGTCGTGCTCACGGGGCCTGGCGAGAAGAAGATCCAGGTCATCAAAGAGGTCCGCGCCGCGACCGGTCTGGGCCTTAAAGAGGCGAAGGCGCTCGTCGACGACGCCCCGAACCCCGTCAAGGAGGGGCTCTCCCAGGAGGACGCCGAGGCGCTGAAGGCCAAGCTGGAGGAGGCCGGCGCCAGCGTCGAACTCAAGTAAGCTTTACGCAACAGGCTTCAGCCGCTGGCTCTTGGTGTAGTCGGCGGAGCTTATGCTCACGAAAGAGGCGCCGCCGCTTGATCGCGGCGGCGCCTCTTTCGCGGGTGGCGCGCCACAGAGGGGTATGCTATATTGCCCGGCGTTGGTTGGAAATTTGTCCGACGATAGCTTTATTTCACGGCCTGTAGTCGCAGGTCTTGACTTGCCCTGCATATGGGGGTAAGATCTTCGTTTGCGTGTTAACCCGTTCTTCGACAATCCGTCTTGAGGAGAGCTAATTTGGTAACCCCTATTGCGCGCCGGAAACGGCACCAGTATGCCCGGATGCAGACCACCGATTTTCAGGTACCTCCTCTCGTTGAGATACAGATCGATTCTTTCGAGAAGTTCTTGCGCGAGGGCATCCAGCGGACCCTGACCGACATCTCCCCGATCGAGGACTACACGGGCTCTTACGCCGTGGAGTTTGGGGAGTCTTACTTCGAGGATCCGCCGGCCTCCATAGAGGAGTGCATCTCCAAGGACAAGACTTACTCGGCCCCGATGTTCGTGAAGGTCCGCTTCATTATCAAGGAGACGGGCGAGCTTCGAGAGCAGGACGTCTTCATGGGAGACTTCCCGCTCATGACCGACTCGGGGACGTTCGTCATCAACGGGACCGAGCGGGTCGTGGTTACGCAGCTCGTGCGTTCGCCGGGCGCGTACATCATGGAGCCGAAGGACGTCACAAAGCAGGTCCTCACGGCGAGTTTGATGCCGAGCCGCGGCTCCTGGCTGGAGTTCGAGGTAGAGGCGAAGGGCTACGTCTCAGTGCGTATCGACCGCAAGAGGAAGCTGCCGGTTACGGTTCTTCTAAAGGCGCTCGACATGGGCGGGCCGGAGGAGATCCTCTCCCGCTTCGGTGATTCGTGGCTGATGCGGAACACGCTGGAGCGGGACGACATCGCCTCGCGGGACGAGGCTTTGCTGGAGGTCTTCCGGCGCCAGCGTCCCGGCGAGCCGGTGAACATAGAGAACGCGCAGAACCTGGTCGATGGGCTCTTCTTCGACGCCAAGCGCTACGACCTCTCGGAGGTCGGGCGTTACAAGGTCAACAAAAAGCTCAAGCTCGACGTGCCTCTGGAGACTCACACGCTCACCATCGAGGACATTGAGGGGCTGCTCAAGCGTCTCATGGAGATCTCCGAGGAGGTCGCCGAGGACCAAGAGTTCGGCCGCATCAACTACGATCGCATCCGGCACAAGCTGGATGAGTACGAGCACTTCGGGAACCGCCGACTCAGGACGGTCGGGGAGCTCGTGCAGGAGGCGTTCCGTATCGGGATGTACCGCATGGAGCGGGTCGTGCGCGAGCGGATGACCACGCAGGACACCGATACCATAACGCCGCAGACCGTCGTGAACACCAAGCCGGTGGCGAGCGCGATCAAGGAGTTCTTCGGGTCCTCGCAGCTTTCGCAGTTCATGGACCAGACGAATACGCTCTCCGGACTCTCGCACCGGCGCCGCCTGAGCGCGATGGGCGCGGGCGGGCTGACCCGCGACCGGGCTCCGATAGAGGTCCGCGACGTCCATCCGACGCACTACGGCCGGATGTGTCCGATAGAGACGCCAGAAGGTCCGAACATCGGGCTCATCGGCCAGCTCTCGACCTACGCGACCGTCGATGGGTACGGCTTCGTGCAGACGCCGTACCGCAAGGTCGTGGACGGCAAGGTGACGGATGAGATCGTCTACCTCTCCGCCGACGAGGAAGAAGAGTTGACCATCGCCCAGGCCAACACGCCCGTTGAGTTGGAGACTGGTAAGATCGCGGAGGACGCCCAGATTTTGGCGCGTATGCGCGGCGGCGACGTCGCGACCGTCTCTCCGGATCAGGTGGATTACGTAGACATAGCGCCGCTCCAGACGGTCTCCGTGGCGACGGCGCTGATACCGTTCCTGGAGCACGACGACGCGAACCGCGCGCTCATGGGCGCGAACATGCAACGTCAGGCCGTGCCGTTGCTCCGTAGCCAGGCCCCATACGTGGGGACCGGCATGGAGTTCCGGGCGGCGGCGGATACGGGCGACGTGTTGCTGGCGCGCAACGGCGGTACCGTCGAGCGCGTTACGGCGGACAGAGTCTCCGTGCGTCGCGAGGACGGCGAGGTGGACGAATATCGTCTCCGCAAGTTCGCCCGCTCCAACCAGGGCACCTGTGTAAACCAGCGTCCGCTCATCGCCGAGGGTGAGGAGATACAGGCCGGAGCGATACTGGCCGACGGTTCCTCGACTGACGAGGGGGAGCTTGCGCTCGGGAAGAACCTGCTCGTCGCGTTCATGCCGTGGGAAGGGTTCAACTTCGAGGACGCTATCATAATCTCGGAGCGCATAGTCAAGGACGACGTGCTTACTTCCATACATATCGAAGAGTACGAAGTCCAGGCCCGCGACACCAAGCTCGGTCCCGAGGAGATCACGCGGGACATCCCCAACGCCTCGGACGACGTCCTGATGAACCTGGATGCCGACGGCCTTATCCGCATCGGCGCTGAGGTCGGGTCCGGCGACGTGCTCGTCGGGAAGGTCACGCCGAAGGGCGAGAGTGAACCGACGCCGGAGGAGAAGCTCCTGCGGGCGATCTTCGGAGAGAAGGCGCGCGAGGTGAAGGACTCTTCGCTCAAGGTCCCGCACGGCGAGGGCGGCGTCGTCATCGACGTGAAGCGCTTCAGCCGGGAGGACGGAGACGAGCTTCAGCCGGGAGTCAACGAGCAGGTCCGCGTCTTCGTGGCGAAGAAGCGCAAGATCGCGGAGGGCGACAAGCTCGCCGGACGCCACGGCAATAAGGGCGTCATCTCCAAGATCGTCCCCGAGGAAGACATGCCGTACATGGAGGACGGACGTCCGGTTGACGTTATCCTGTCTCCTCTCGGCGTGCCGAGCCGGATGAACATCGGTCAGATCCTCGAAACGCACCTGGGCTGGGCCGCGAGCCAGGGCCTCGGAGAGAACGGTGGCGAGCCGACCTTCGTCTCGACCCCGGTCTTCTCGGGCGCCGAGGTGGAGGACATAGACAACGCCATCGAAAAGGTGCGTACCAGCACCGGGGCTGGTGTCAAAATGGGCCGCGGCGGTAAGGTTACGCTGCGCGACGGTCGCACCGGCGAGCCGTTCGACGGCAGGATCACGGTCGGCTACATGTACATATTGAAGCTCCTGCACCTGGTGGACGACAAGATCCACGCGCGGAGCACCGGCCCGTACTCACTGGTCACGCAGCAGCCGCTCGGTGGTAAGGCGCAGTTCGGCGGCCAGCGGTTCGGCGAGATGGAGGTGTGGGCGCTGGAGGCATACGGCGCGGCGCACACGCTGCAGGAGCTTCTCACGATAAAGAGCGACGACCGCGTGGGCCGGGTCAAGAGCTACGAGTCGATAGTGAAGGGCGAGAACATACCGGAGCCTGGCGTACCGGCGAGCTTCAAGGTGCTGCTCAAAGAGATGCAGTCTCTCGGACTCTCGGTCAAGCCGGTCTACAACGCCGAGGCTGCGGCAGAGGATCACGACCGCAGGGACTGGGACGAGGCCGCGCGGGCTCTGGGGATCAACCTCAGCCGCGAGGAGCCCACGGGCAACCTCGACGATATTCCGGACACCTTCGGTTCTAGAGGAGGGATGTAAGCGTTGCAGGGATTAGAGCGCGATATAGACATAAATAAACTGGAGAAGATCTCCATCGGCCTCGTGTCTGCCGAGGAGATCCGGGAATGGTCCCGCGGCGAGGTTACGAAGCCGGAGACCATCAACTACCGTACCCTCCGTCCCGAGAAGGACGGTCTGTTCTGCGAGCGCATCTTCGGTCCCTCGAAGGACTGGGAGTGCTACTGCGGTAAGTACAAGAGGATTCGTTTCAAGGGCATCATCTGCGAGCGCTGCGGCGTCGAGGTTACGCGTGCCCGTGTCCGGCGCGACCGGATGGGCCACGTTGAGCTAGCCGCCCCGATAGCGCACGTGTGGTTCGTGAAGGGCGTGCCGAGCCGGATGGGTTACCTGCTCGACATCAGCCCGAAGGATTTGGACCGGGTACTGTACTTCGCCTCGTCCATCGTCACCTGGGTAGACCGGGAGGAGCGGGCGAACGACATCGACATGCTCCGGGAGCGGGTCGATGAGGAGATTCGTCAGTTCGAAGAGGACCGGGACGAGGAGATCCTGCAGACCCAGGCGCTCCGCACCAAGCGCGAGAGCGTCATCAAGGGCGAGTCCTCAGCGGACGAGTTGACCGAGGAGTTCGAGGACATTGCCGAGGAGGATCGCGACAGCGCCATCTCAAAGGTCCACAAGGAGGCCGAAGAGGCCGTCCAGGACATCCAGCGGTCGGTGCAGGAGCAGATAGAGCTTATCCGCCGTGCCTGGGAGGAGTTCCAGACGCTGGAGCCGCGACAGATCGTGGACGACGAGGAGCTTTTCCGCGAGATGAAGGACCGCTTCGGCGACGAGTACGGCTACGGCGTGTACTTCCGCGGTGGCATGGGCGCGGAGGCGATACGGGATCTCATAATCCAGGTGGACCTCGAAGATGAGGCCGCCGAGCTTCGGGACGTAGTAGGCGACTCCAAGGGCCAGAAGCGCCAGAAAGCGATAAAGCGCCTGAAGGTAGTCGACGCTTTCCGCACCAGCAACAACAAACCGGAGTGGATGATCATGGACGCTGTCCCGGTGCTACCGCCGGACCTGCGTCCGATGGTGCAACTCGATGGCGGACGTTTCGCCACGAGCGACCTGAACGACCTGTACCGCAGGGTCATCAACCGTAACAACCGTCTGCGTAGGTTGCTCGACCTGGGCGCGCCGGACGTGATCGTCAACAACGAGAAGCGGATGCTCCAGGAGGCCGTCGACGCCCTGTTCGACAACGGTCGTCGCGGACGCGCCGTAACCGGCGCCGGCAACCGGGCGCTCAAGTCGCTCTCGGACATGCTCAAGGGCAAGCAGGGCCGGTTCCGGCAGAACCTGCTCGGCAAGCGCGTGGACTATTCGGGCCGTTCGGTCATCGTGGCCGGTCCGAACCTCCAGATGCATCAGTGCGGCCTGCCGCGTCTCATGGCGGTCGAGCTATTCAAGCCGTTTGTGATGAAGGTGCTCGTGGACCGGGCGCTTGCTCCGAACATCCGGAGCGCGAAGCAGATGGTCGAGCGGCTGCGCCCCGAGGTGTGGGACGTGCTGGAGGACGTGGTCAAGGAACACCCGGTGCTCCTGAACCGCGCCCCAACGCTCCACCGCCTCGGTATCCAGGCTTTCGAGCCGGTGCTGGTCGAGGGTAAGGCCATAAGGGTGCATCCGTTGGTGTGCTCCGCGTTCAACGCGGACTTCGACGGCGACCAGATGGCCGTTCACGTGCCGCTTAGTCCCGAGGCTCAGGCCGAGGCGCGGGTCTTGATGCTCTCGACGCAGAACATCCTGCTGCCGGCGAACGGCTTCCCGATCGCGGTACCTTCGCAGGACATGGTGTTGGGTCTTTACTACATCACCTACACTGACGAGGACTTCGAGGGGCAGGAGATCAAGGGCCTCATCTCGTCCTACGACGAGGCGGAGGCGGCTTATAAGGAAGGCACGCTCAAGCTCCATCACAAGGTCATCACTCGCCGCAATGGCGAGCGGCTGGAGACCACGCTGGGCCGCGTCTTGTTCAACGAGAACATCGAGCAGACGCTCAGGGACTACCTGGGCGACTCCTACGATCCCGCTTCTTACTCGTACGTCAACGAGGTGTTGAAGAAGGGTGAGATCAAGGACCTCGTCTCGGATTATGTGGATCGCTATCCGACGGAGCTTGTCAGCAAGCTGCTCGATACCCTGAAGAGGATCGGGTTCCACACGGCCACCCGCGCCGGTATCTCCGTCGGCAAGAACGACATCGTGGTGCCGGAGCAAAAAGAGGGCATCATGGTCCGTTATCAGGATATGGTCGATGAGGTCGAGGACCAGTGGAACCAGGGCTTTATCTCCGACGACGAGAGCCTGGAGCGGACTATATCTCTCTGGACCGAGGCAAAGAACGAGGTCGAGCAGGCGATGAAGGACAACCTGTATCGTCTGAATCCGATCTTCATGATGGCTAACTCCGGTGCGCGAGGGAACTACTCCCAGATCACTCAGCTCGCCGGGATGCGCGGACTTATGACGAATACGAAGGGTGAGATCATCCCCGAGCCCGTGAAGTCTAACTTCATGGAAGGCCTCTCGGTTCTCGAATACTTCACCTCGACCCACGGCGCCCGGAAGGGCCAGGCCGACACGGCCCTGCGTACCGCCGACTCCGGATACCTGACTCGCCGCCTCGTGGACGTCTCTCAGGACGTAGTCGTGAATGGCGAGGACTGCGGCTCGGTTGGTTACATCGAAATACCGCTCTACCTGGACGGCGGCCGGGGCGACGCGAACGATTCCGTCGCCGCCCGCTACCTGGCGCGCGACCTGATGAACCCGGAGACAGGCGAGGTCTTCGCCGAGGCCGGCACGGACATCACGCGCAAGCTGCTCGATAGCTGGCGCGAGGAGTTGCCGCGCGAGACTATGGTCCCTGTACGCACGCCTTCCAAGTGCGAGAACGCGCACGGCGTCTGCCAGGCGTGCTATGGGCGCGCACTCTCGACCTATCGTCCGGTGGACATCGGCGAGGCCGTCGGCATTATCGCGGCCCAGTCGATTGGCGAGCCGGGTACGCAGCTTACGATGCGTACCTTCCACACCGGCGGTATCGCCGGCGAGGACATCACCGCCGGTCTGCCGAGGGTGGTCGAGTTGTTCGAGGCTCGTCACCCGAAGGCGGAGGCGACTCTCGCCGGTATCGACGGCAGCGTCACCCTCGAAGAGGCCGAATCCGACCGGATGATAAAGGTCGTCCTGACCTCGCCTGACGGAACGGAGAGCCGGGAGTATAAGGTCGAACGGCAGCTTCTGCGATCCGAGTTTGTCGAGGGGGCGGAGATCCGGGCGAACACCCCGATTACGGAGGGTTCGATCTACCCGCACGAGATCCTCGAAAACGACCTGCGCTACGACCGCGGCACGACCGCAACCGAGCGTTACCTGGTCGAGGGCGTGCAGAGGGTCTACAGGACTCAGGGCGTGGACATCCATGACAAGCACATCGAGGTCATCGTCCGCCAGATGCTCCGCAAGGTCGTCGTCGACGACCCCGGAGACACGAACTTCCTGCCGGAGCAGGTCGCCGACAGGTTCTCCCTGCGCGCCGAGAACGAGCGCGTCGAGGAGGAGGACGGCAAGCCCGCCACGGCCCACACCGTCCTGATGGGAATAACCAAGGCTTCGCTCGCCACCGATAGCTTCCTCTCGGCGGCTTCATTCCAGGAGACCGCGCGCGTCCTGACCGACGCGGCCATCGAGGGTAAGGTGGACAACCTCGCGGGCCTGAAGGAGAACGTCATCATCGGGAAGCTAATCCCGGCTGCTACCGGACTGCCGCATTACCGTCAGCTTCAGGTGGCTATCGAAGGCTACAAGGCGCGTGAGGTCGACGAGCTTGACATAGCGGCTTCCTGAGCCTAAAATTACGCGTCGCGGTTACGAGTGGTAGCAAGGCTCGGGACTGCGGCGCGTAGCTTTGTAGAAGTTCCCTTTTCCAGGTAGTAGAGAGGAAGGCGCGGCCATGCCGACGACGAACCAACTCGTGCGCCACGAGCGCAAGTTGAAAAAAGACAAGACGGCGACTCCGGGTTTGCAGGGTTCGCCCCAGCGCCGGGGTGTCTGCACCCGCGTCTCGACCACTACCCCGAAGAAGCCGAACTCGGCGTTGCGTAAGATCGCGCGCGTGAGGTTGACCAACGGCATGGAGATCACGGCCTACGTTCCGGGTGAGGGGCACAACCTGCAGGAGCACTCCGTGGTGCTGGTGCGCGGCGGGCGTGTGAAGGACCTGCCGGGCGTGCGCTACAAGGTAGTGCGCGGCGCGCTCGATACGTTGGGCGTGAACAACCGCAAGCAGGGCCGTTCCAAGTACGGTACGAAGAAGTCGTAGGAGGGTAAGAGATGCCGAGACGAGCAGCGCCCCCAAAGAAGAAGATAGAACCAGACCCGGTATACGGGAGCGTGGTAGTCCAGCAGATCATCAACAAGATCATGCTCGACGGTAAGAAGAGCACGGCCGAGAAGATAGTGTTCGACGCCCTCGCCCAGGTCGAGGAGAGGACCGGCACGAACCCCGTGGTCGTCCTGAACAACGCCCTGGACAACATCCGGCCGCGTTTGGAAGTGAAGAGCCGCAGGGTCGGAGGAGCGACGTATCAGGTGCCGGTCGAGGTGGATCAGCGTCGGGCAAACACTCTCGCTCTCCGCTGGCTCGTCGGTTTCGCGCGGGCGCGGCGGGAGAAGACGATGGGGCGGAGGCTCGCGGGCGAGTTGCTCGACGCCAAGGACAATATCGGATCCAGCGTGAAGCGTAAGGAAGATACGCACCGGATGGCAGAGGCCAACCGCGCATTCGCGCATTACAGGTGGTGACGAGGTAGAGAATGGCTGTACAAGTAGCTAAAAAGATCCCGCTAAAGCGGGTAAGAAACATCGGCATCATGGCACACATCGACGCCGGTAAGACGACGACGACCGAGCGCATCCTGCTCTACACCGGCCTCACCCACAAGCTGGGCGAGGTCCATGACGGCAACGCTGTTATGGACTGGATGGCCCAGGAGCGCGAGCGCGGCATCACGATCACGTCCGCCGCGACGACCGTCTTCTGGGGCGGCATCGAAGGCTCCGGTAAGAATGGCAAGGGCGCCAAGGAGGGTGTTCACAGCCGTATCCCCGAACAGCACCGTGTCAACATTATAGACACGCCCGGACACGTGGACTTCACGGTCGAGGTGGAGCGCAGCCTACGGGTGCTGGACGGTTCGATAGCGTTGTTCGACTCGGTGGCGGGTGTTGAGCCGCAGTCGGAGACGGTGTGGCGGCAGGCTGACAAGTATGGTGTGCCGCGGATCGCGTTCGTCAACAAGATGGACCGGATCGGCGCGGACTTCTACAAGGCCGTGGATACGATGGTGGACCGGCTCGGGGCGAATGCGGTTCCGGTGCAGTTGCCGATCGGCGCCGAGAGCGAGTTTCAGGGCATCGTGGATCTCGTCGAGATGAAGGCGACCGTTTACACGGATGACCTGGGCGCGACGTTCGAGATCACGGAGATCCCCGAAGACATGAAGACGCGGGCCGAGGAGTTCCGGGACAAGCTGCTCGAAGCGGTCTCCGATCAGGATGAAGAGTTAATGGAGCTCTATCTCGAAGGCGAAGACATAGACGTTCCGCAGCTCCGGGCGGCGATTCGCAAAGCGACACTGGATAATCAGATGACGCCGGTATTCGTCGGTTCCGCGTTCAAGAACAAGGGTGTCCAGCCGTTGCTGGACGGTGTGATCGACTACCTGCCGAGTCCGCTCGATGTACCGCCAATCCAGGGCAAGACGCTGGACAGCGAGGAGATCGTGACGCGCGAGGCCGACGAGAATGGCCCGCTGTCAGCACTCGCTTTCAAGGTGCAGAGCGACCCGCACGTCGGGAAGCTGACGTACATGCGGGTGTATTCCGGTACGCTCAAGTCCGGCTCCTACGTCATGAACACCACGAAGGGCAAGCGCGAACGCATCGGACGTCTCTTGCAGCTTCACGCCAACAGCCGGGAGCAGCGCGAGGAAGTGTACGCGGGTGAGTTGGTGGCGGCTATCGGGCTGTCGGATACCGGGACGGGTGACACGCTCATCTCGGCGGACGACCCCGAGCGGATCGTGCTGGAGGAGATGATCTTCCCGGAGCCGGTCATCTCGCAGGCCATCGAGCCTAAGACGAAGGCCGACCAGGAGAAGCTCACCGGTGCGCTCCAGCGTCTCGCCGAGGAGGACCCGACGTTCTCCGTGCGCGGTGACGAGGAGACGGGGCAGACGATCATCTCCGGCATGGGTGAGCTTCACCTGGAGATCATCGTGGATAGGCTCCTGCGCGAGTTCCGGGTGGACGCGAACATCGGTCGTCCGCAGGTGGCGTACCGCGAGACGATTCGCAAGCGCGTCGAGGGCATCAACGGCCGGTTCGTGCGTCAGACGGGTGGCCGCGGTCAGTACGGTCACGCGGTCATCAACGCCGAGCACAACGACGAGCAGGGTTACGAATTCGACAACAAGATCGTCGGCGGCGTCATCCCGAGGGAGTACATCGGGAGCGTTGACAAGGGTATCAAGGAGGCGCTGGATAGCGGCGTCGTGGCCGGATTCCCGGTCGTGGACGTCAAGGTCGAGCTCGTCGATGGATCTTTCCACGAGGTTGACTCAAACGAGATGGCGTTCCAGATCGCGGGCAGCATGGCGATCAAGGAGGCCCTCAAGCGCGCGAACCCGGTTCTTCTGGAGCCGATCATGGCCGTCGAGGTCGTCATGCCCGAGGAGTTCATGGGCGACGTCATGGGCGACCTTTCGAGCCGCCGGGGCCAGATCCAGGGTATGGACGCCCGCGGCAGCGGTCAGGTCATCCAGGCGATGGTCCCGCTCTCCGAGATGTTCGGTTACGCGACCACCGTTCGGAGCAAGACGCAGGGCCGCGCGACGTTCACGATGCAGTTCGATCACTACGCCGAGGTGCCGAAGAGCATCGCGACCGAGATAGCCGAAAACTAGGAGGAAAGAGATGAGCAAGGGAAGATATGAGAGGAACAAGCCGCACCTGAACGTAGGCACCATAGGCCACGTCGACCACGGCAAGACCACCCTCACCGCGGCCATTACCAAGGTACTCGCCAAGAAGGTCCCAAACGACCCGGCAAACAAGATAGTCGCCTTCGACCAGATAGACAACGCTCCCGAAGAGCGCCAGCGCGGCATCACCATAGCAACCTCCCACCAGGAGTACGCAACGGAGAACCGCCACTACGCCCACGTGGACTGCCCAGGCCACGCCGACTACGTCAAGAACATGATCACCGGAGCCGCCCAGATGGACGGGGCGATCCTGGTCGTGAGTGCGGCCGACGGTCCAATGCCCCAGACAAGGGAGCACATCCTGCTCGCCCGTCAGGTAGGAGTACCCTACATAGTAGTGTTCCTCAACAAAGCGGACATGGTGGACGACCCGGAGCTCTTGGAGCTAGTGGAGATGGAAGTGAGGGAGCTACTAACGGAGTACGAGTTCCCAGGAGATGACATCCCCGTGGTAACCGGCTCCGCCCTAAAAGCACTAGACGGAGACGAAGGAGAGCTAGGGGAAGAAGCCATCATGGCCTTGATGGAAGCCGTGGACACCTACGTGCCGGAGCCGGAGCGGGCCATAGACCGGCCATTCCTGTTGGCGGTGGAAGACGTCTTTACCATCCAGGGTAGAGGAACCGTGGCAACGGGAAGAGTAGAAGCCGGAGAGATAGGGCTAAACACGGAGATAGAAGTAGTAGGTATAAGGCCGACCCGCAAGACGGTAGTCACGGGAGTAGAGATGTTCAACAAGTCCATGGACAGTGCACAGGCCGGGGACAACATAGGAGCGCTCCTTAGGGGAGTAAAAAGAGAAGACATAGAGCGCGGACAGGTATTGGCGAAGCCGGGTTCCATAACGCCGCACACCAAGTTCAAGGCAGAGGTATACGTCCTGAGCAAGGAAGAGGGGGGAAGGCATACACCGTTCTTCAGCAACTACCGTCCGCAGTTCTACTTCAGGACTACTGACGTGACGGGAGAGATCCGTCTAGAAGAGGGCGTGGAGATGGTGATGCCCGGAGACAACACGATAATGAACGTGGAGTTAATCTCTCCCATCGCGATGGATGAGGGGCTAAACTTCGCCATCCGCGAGGGTGGCAGGACTGTTGGAGCTGGCGTCGTCACCGAGATAGTGGAGTAGGTGACGTATGGCCGTCTCCAAGATACGGATCAAGCTGAAAGCCTATGACCACGAGGTCATAGACAAGACAGCCAAGTCCATAGTCGAAACAGCGGAGCGGACTGGGGCCTTCGTGTTTGGTCCCATCCCGCTGCCGACGAAGAAGAGCCGCTACACCGTGATCCGGGGTCCCTTCAAGGACAAGGACTCCCGCGAGCACTTCCAGATGCACACGCACAAGCGGCTCATAGACATCCAGCAGCCCACGCCGCGCACGGTCGACTCGCTTCAGCGGCTCGACCTGCCGGCGGGCGTGAATATAGAGATAAAGGCGAACTAGGTTATGGCAACGGCAGTTATAGGACGCAAGAAGCATATGACGCAGGCCTTCCAGGACGACGGTACGCTCGTGAGCGTTACCGTGATCGAGGTAGAGCCGAACTTCATAACCGCCGTCCGCACCGCCGGGGAGGACGGCTACGACGCCGTGCAGGTTGGTTTTGGTACCGTGCCCTCGCGCAAGGTCAACAAGGCTCACGCGGGCGTCTTCGAGAAGCTGGAGACTCCGCCGCGCCGCCACCTCAAGGAGTTGCGCGGCGTTACGGGCGAGGTTGGCGAGAGCATCGGCGCGGACGTCTTCGAGATTGGTGACAAGGTACACGTGACCGCTACCTCGAAGGGCAAGGGCTTCCAGGGGACGATCAAGCGGCACCGTTTCGGTCGCGGCCCGGTCTCGCACGGCTCGCACAACGTCCGGGCTCCGGGCTCGGTGGGCGCTTCGGCGGACCCGGCCCGCATCTTTAAAGGGCAAAAGATGCCCGGCCAGATGGGCAACCACGGCGTCACGGTCAAGAACCTGAGCGTGGCGAACGTGGACGCCGACAAAGGTGAGATCTGGGTGCGCGGCGGGGTGCCGGGCGGTAAGGGCGCTGTCGTTACTATCCGAAAGGCGGGTGAGTAAGATGGCGCAGGCGCAGGTATTCGACGCGCGCAGCGGGCAGAAGTCCTCGCTGGACCTGAAGGGTCCGAAGTTCGAGACGGAACCCAGGGAGCACGTCATACACCGGGCCGTCGTCGCGGAGCTAGACTCCCGGCGACGCTACACGGCTGCGACGAAGGGCCGCGGCGACATACAGGGCTCCGGCCGCAAGCTGTACCGTCAGAAGGGTACGGGCCGGGCGCGGGCGGGAGACATCAAGTCGCCGGTTCGCGTCGGAGGCGGGACTTGGGGCGGTCCGAAGCCGAAAGGCGAGCGTTCCCGCAAGCGCATAAACCGCAAGGAGGCGCTCGCGGCGTTCCACGGGGCGCTGTCGGCCAAAGCCGCCGATGGAGAGCTGTTCGTTCTGGACTCGCTGGCTTTCGACGCGCCTTCCACTAAGCAGGCGAAAGACTTGCTCGGGAAGATGGAGGTCGAGGGACCGGTTCTCGTGGTGTTGACGGAGGACGACGCGAACGCGGCGCTCTCGTTCAGGAACCTGCCGCAGGTTACGGTCTTGGGACCGAGGGAGTACGGGGTCTACGAGCTGTTGAGGGCTCGGGAGGTCGTGTTCTCGCGGGCGGCGTATTCGAAGCTGGCGGGGGAGGAGAACTAATATGGACCCGCACCAGGTGATAGTTCGGCCGGTTATATCCGAGAAGAGTTACAATCTCATCGAAACCGAGGGACAGTACACTTTCCAGGTGGACCGGCGGGCGAATAAGAACCAGATCAAGAAAGCCATCGAGGGCGCGTTCGACGTGCAGGTGGCGAAGGTCAATACCGCTAACGTAAAGAGCAAGCCCAAGCGCCAGGGCCTCACCAGGGGCCGGACGGCCACGTGGAAGAAGGCCGTCGTGAAGCTGGCCGAGGGCGAGCGCATAGAACTGTTCGAGGGGGTCTAGGTGCCTGCGAGACGTTACAAGCCGACGAGCGCGGGCCGTAGGAACTCCTCGGTCCTGACACGCGATACGGTTACGAAGAACAAGCCGGAGAAGAAGCTGCTCGTGAAGCTACACAAGACCGGCGGACGGAACAACCACGGCCGCATCACGACCCGGCACATAGGTGGCGGCCACAAGCGGCGCTACCGGATGATCGACTTCAAGCGCACGAAGGACGGCGTGCCGGCGACGGTTGCGGCTATCGAGTACGACCCGAACCGCTCGGCGAACATAGCCCTCCTCCACTATCACGACGGCGAGAAGCGTTACATCCTCGCGCCGCGCAACCTGACGGTTGGCTCTATCGTTGAGAGCGGGCCGGACGCCGAGGTGGACGTGGGCAACACATTGCCGTTGAACCGTATCCCGGTGGGTACGGTGATCCATAACGTGGAGCTTGAGCCGGGCCGGGGCGCGCAGATGGCCCGCAGCGCCGGGACCAGCGCGCAGCTCGTCGCCCGCGAGGGAGGTCTCGTTACGCTGAGGCTGCCTTCAGGGGAACGGCGGCGCGTGAGGAGCGAGTGCCGGGCGACCGTCGGGGTCGTCGGTAACCAGTCGCACCAGAATGTGCGCTGGGGCAAGGCTGGCCGCAAGCGGCATCTCGGCATCAGGCCGACGGTGCGTGGTACGGTCATGAACCCGGTCGATCACCCGCACGGCGGTGGCGAGGGCAAGAGCACGCCGGGCCGGGCGCCGGTTACGCCGTGGGGTCAGATCACTCAAGGGTCGCCAACCAGGAAGAAGCACAAGCGGTCGGACGCCATGATCGTGCGCCGTCGCAGGAAAGGAAGGAGGCGCTAGATGACGCGGTCCTCGAAAAAGGATCCATTCGTAGAGGAGCGCCTTATGGAGCGCATCCTCAGGATGAACGAGAACAACGAGAAGCGGATGCTCAAGACGTGGAGCCGGGCCAGTGTGATCTATCCCGAGTTCGTCGGTCACACCATTGCCGTCCACGACGGGCGCAAGCACGTACCCGTCTACTGCACGGAGTCGATGGTCGGCCACAAGCTCGGTGAGTTCGCCCCGACCCGCACCTTCCGCACGCACCGCAAGGACGACCGGACAGCGAGGAGGCGATAATGAAGGCCGTAGCCAAATACGTCCGCATCGCCCCCCGCAAGGCGCGGCTGGTGGCCGATGAGATCCGGGGCAAGAGCGTCCCGGAGGCCGTCTCCATCCTACAATTCACGAACAAGGCCGCCGCGAAGATCGTTAGCGGCGTGGTCAACAGCGCCGCAGCCAACGCGGACCACAACCTCGACGTGGACCCCGACGAGCTTTTCGTCAGGGAAATCCGGGTGGACGAGGGACCGACCATCAAGCGCTATCGTCCGAGGGCGATGGGCCGGGCGACCATGATCCGCAAGCGCACCAGCCACATTAGCGTTGAGCTCGGCGCTCCAGCGGGAGTCCTTGTGGGCACGCCCGGAGACGAGGAGGAATAGATGGGCCAGAAAGTACATCCAGAGGGCTTCCGCCTGGGCGTGAAGCGCAAGGGCGAGAAGGTAGATTTCAAGAGCAGTTGGTATTCGGATCGCGACTTCGCCGAGTTGCTCGGCGAGGACCTCAAGATCCGGGCGCACATCGAGAAGAAGCTCACTCGGGCCGGCATTTCGGACGTCCAGATTCGGAAGGCCGCCGAGCAGGGTGAAATCGCCGTGGATATTCACACCGCGCGTCCCGGTATCGTAATCGGCAAGGGTGGCTCCGAGGTAGACGCCCTCCGCGGCGAACTGGAGCGCCTGACCAAGAAAAAGGTTCAGGTCAACGTGCGTGAGGTGTCGAGGCCGGAGCTAAACGCCGCTCTCGTAGCCGAGTCCATAGCGGAGCAACTCGTTGGCCGAGCCGCATTCCGGCGGACCATGAAGCGTGCGCTCACCAGCGCGATGCGGAGCGGGGCCGAAGGTTGCCGTATCCGGTGCGGCGGGCGTCTCGGCGGTATCGAGATGAGCCGCGAGGAGACCATCTCCGAGGGGCGGGTGCCGTTGCACACGCTGGATGCGGACATAGATTACGGTTTCCGTGAAGCCAAGACGCAGATGGGCCAGATCGGTGTGAAAGTCTGGATCAACCACGGCGTCCACGAAGACGGCGAAGGCAGGAGATAAGCAATGTTGGTACCCAAGAAGCTCAAGTACCGCAAGCCCCACCGGGGCCGTAGGCGGGGCCTGGCGAAGGGCGGCACCGAGGTCCATTTCGGCGATTACGGATTGCAGGCGCTCGAAGCGGCCTGGATCACCAACCGTCAAATAGAGGCCGCCCGTATTGCGATGACGCGGAAGATAAAGCGCGGAGGGAAGGTCTGGATCAACATCTTCCCCCACAAGCCGGTTACCAAGAAAGCCGCCGAGACCCGTATGGGCTCCGGTAAGGGTTCGCCCGAGGGCTACGTCGCGGTCGTAAAGCCGGGCCGCGTTATGTTCGAGATGAGCGGAGTGGACGAGACGCTGGCGCGGGAGGCTATGAGCCTCGCCGCCCAGAAGCTCCCGATAAAGACCCGCTTCCTCATCCGGGGAGGTAGTCAGTAATGAAGGTCGCCGAAGTCCGCGAGTTGGACGTGCAGGAGCTAGAGGACCGAATCGCCGCCACCAGGCGCGAGCTGTTCAACCTGCGCTTCCAGCACGCGACGGGACAGTTGGAGAATACGGGACAGCTCAAGGAAGTCCGGAAGAACATCGCCCGGCTCCTCACCGTCCTGAACCAGAAGAAGCAGGAGAACTAGCGTATGGCAGAAGAGAAAGATACCCAAACGCCCGAGGAGCTCCGGGAGCCTGCCGAGAGCAAGGCTCCAGAGACCGAGGCACCCGCCGAGGCGCCTGAGGAAGAGAGCGTCGAGACGCTCGCCGACACCGAAGAGGTGGCGGAATCCGAAGTCTCCGAGGACCTTGGTGCGAGCGCCGCCAAAGGGCCGGCGCTGGATCAGGACGAGGGCCAGATACAGACCGACGCCGAGCGCCACCGGCGCAAGGAGCGGGTCGGCCTGGTCGTCTCTGACAAGTCGGACAAGACCGTCACGGTGGCGGTCGAGACTCTGGTGCGGCACAAGAGGTACAAGAAGCGCGTGCGGAGCACCAAGAAGTTCATGGCTCACGATGAGCAAAATGAGGCTCATATTGGGGATACAGTCCGGATCGTCGAGACCCGCCCGCTCTCCGCGCGCAAGCGTTGGAGGCTCGGGACCGTCATATCGAGGGCGGAGTAATGATACAGAACGAGACAAGGCTAAAGGTCGCGGACAACTCCGGCGCGCGGAGTATCCTGACCATCCGCATCCTGGGCGGCAGCAAGCGCCGCAGCGCGGGTATTGGGGACGTCATCGTGGCCGCGGTGAAGGAAGCGACGCCGGGCGGCGCGGTGAAGAAGGGCGAGGTCGTGCGGGCCGTGGTCGTTCGGACGGCGAAAGAGACGCGGCGCGACGACGGTTCGTACATCCGGTTCGGAGAGAACGCGGGCGTCATCATCAACCCCGATGGGGCTCCGCGCGGGACGCGTATCTTCGGTCCCGTCGCCCGCGAGCTAAGAGACAAGGGCTACACGAGGATCATCTCGCTGGCCCCGGAGGTGTTGTAGATGGCTCTCAAGATAAAGCGCGGGGACACCGTGATGGTGGTCTCCGGTAAAGAGAAAGGCAAGCGCGGCGAGGTCGAGCGGGTCATTCCGGCGAAGAACCGGGTCGTCGTGGGCAACGTAAACGTCCGCACGCGGCACGCCAAGCCGAGCCAGAACAATCAGGAAGGGCTGTTCAAGTTCGCGGCGCCGATACACATCTCGAACGTGATGCTGGTCGATCCGAACTCCGGGGAGCCGACGAAGGTCGGATACCGGTTCACGGACTCGGGGGAGAAGGTCCGGGTCGGGAAGAAGTCCGGGAAGGAAATAGATGGCTAGGTTGAAGGACAGGTACCGGGAGGAAGTCGCCCCGGCGTTGAAGGAAAAGTTCGACATCCAGAACCCGATGCGGATACCGAAGGTCGAGAAGATCGTGGTGAACATGGGCGTCGGAGAGGCTGTCGTGAACAGCAAAGCGATGGACGGCGCGGTGGAGGACCTCACCAAGATCACCGGCCAGAAGCCGCAGATCCGACGCGCCCGCAAGAGCATCGCGGGGTTCAAGATCCGTGAAGGGATGCCGGTCGGAGCGCGGGTAACGCTGCGTGGTGAGCGGATGTGGGAGTTCCTGGACCGTCTCGTGTCGATAGCCCTGCCGCGGACGAGGGACTTCCGGGGGATCAGCCCGACCTCGTTCGATGGGCGCGGAAACTTCGCGCTGGGTCTCAGGGAGCAGCTCATCTTCCCGGAAATCTCCTACGACTCGATAGACGCGACCCGCGGCCTCGACGTCGCGGTGGTTACGACGGCGGAGACCGACGAAGAGGGGCGGGAGTTGCTAAGGCTGCTCGGCATGCCCTTCAGGCAGAGTTAAGGGGTTTTAGATGACGAGGAAAGCGTTGCTCGTAAAGCAGCAGAAACAGCAGAAGTTCTCGGTACGGGAGTACAGCCGGTGCCAGCGGTGCGGCCGGGCTCGCGGCTACTATCGGAAGTTTGGCCTGTGCCGGATCTGTCTGCGGGAACTGGCGCACGAGGGGAAGATCCCCGGCGTAACGAAAGCGAGTTGGTAGCGAGATGTCGGTTAACGATCCAATAGCGGATTTCCTTACCCGTATCCGCAACGCGCAGATGGCGAAGCACGATACGGTCCAGATGCCGCACTCAAAGATGAAGCGCGAGGTCGCCCGCATCCTGAAGGAGGAGGGCTACATCAACGACTTCTCCGAGAAGGGTAGCGGCGCTGAGGCGACACTCGTCGTAGAACTGAAGTACGGTCCCGACGGGCGGCGCGGAATAATGGGCCTGCGGCGCATGAGCCGTCCGGGCCGGCGCGTCTATCGCAAGCAGGCGGAGATCCCTCGCGTCCTGGATGGACTCGGGGTGGCTATACTCTCGACCTCGCGGGGAATCCTGACCGATCACGCCGCACGGCGGCAGGGCATCGGCGGCGAAGTCCTCTGCTTCGTGTACTAGGGAGGTTTGAGTAGCTTATGTCTAGAATCGGAAAAGCGCCGGTCGAAGTGCCGGGTGGCGTCAACGTCGAACTCTCGGCCCGGAACGTTAAGGTAACGGGGCCGAAGGGTGAGTTGAACGTGCCTATCGGGCGCGGGGTCGAGGTGAAGCAGGACGATGGCAGTGTCCTCGTCGAGCGGGCCTCGGACGCGCCGGAGCACCGGGCGATGCACGGGCTTACGCGATCCCTGATCCAGAACGCCGTAACGGGTGTGACGGAGGGGTTCACGAAGACGCTTCAGATCGCGGGCGTTGGATACCGGGCGGCCTTGCAGGGGCAGGACATCAACCTGCAGGTCGGGTACTCGCATCCCGTGGCTATAACGCCTCGCGAAGGGATAGACTTCGAGGTCCCGAACGCGACGACGATCATCGTGCGCGGGATAGACAAGCAGCGGGTCGGACAGACGGCCGCGGAGATAAGGAAGGTCCGTCCGCCGGAGCCCTACAAGGGCAAGGGCATCCGCTACAGCGACGAGCAGATCCGGCGCAAGGTCGGCAAGGCCGGCTAAGGGAGGAAGTAATGGCTGTTCTACAGAAGAGAGCGCACAGGGAGAAGCGGCGTAAGCGCGTCCGGCGCAAGTTGACCGGCACAGCGGAACGCCCACGCCTCTCGGTATACCGCTCGAACGTACACATCTACGCCCAACTCATCGACGATTATGCGGGCCACACGCTCGCGTCGGCCGACTCCCGCGAGGTCGGGGAGGCCGAGAACCGCAAGGAGTCGGCGCGGAAGGTCGGAGAGTTGATCGCCCGGAAGGCGTCGGAGGCCGGTATCGAGACGGTCGTCTTCGACCGGGGCGGAAACAGATACCACGGCCGCATCGCGGCGCTCGCCGAGGGCGCACGCGAGGGCGGACTGAAACTTTAGAGCTTAGGAGGATTTATCTTGGGTCGTCCAAGAAACGATAATAGAGGCGGAGCACCGGGCGGACCCGGTGGACGCGGTGGTGGTCCAGGTGGACGCGGTGGTGGCCCCGGCGGGCCTGGTGGGCGTGGCGGCGGACCCGGTGGTCGCGGTGGCGGTCCAGGCGGACGCGGTGGCCGGCAGCGCGAGAACTCGGAGTTCCAGGACCGGGTCGTCGAGATCCGGCGCGTCTCCAAGGTAGTCAAGGGCGGTCGGCGCTTCAACTTCAGCGCGCTGGTAGTCGTCGGAGACGGCAAGGGACGTGTCGGTATCGGGTTGGGTAAGGCCAACACGGTGCCTGCCGCTATCGCCAAAGGCCAGGACAAGGCCAAGCGCGAGATGTTCGACGTGCCGATGCGGAACACCACGATCCCTCACGGGGTAATCGGCAAGTTCGAGAGTTCCGACGTGCTGCTGAAGCCAGCCTCCGAGGGTACGGGAGTGATCGCGGGCGGCGGCGTCCGGGCGGTCCTGGAGCTTGCGGGCATCAAGGACGTGCTGACCAAGGCGCTCGGATCGACGACCTCGGTGAACCTGGTCAAGGCCACGGAGCAAGGCCTCAAGAGCCTGCGGACGAAAGCCCAGATCGAGCAGGAGCGGGGGGTCAAGATCACATCATGAGCCCACTGAAGGTTACGCAGATGAAGAGCGTTATCGGCTCGAAGGAGCCGCATAAGCGGACGATAAAGGCGCTGGGCTTGAAGCGGATACGCGACGAGCGGGTCCACGGAGACACGCCCGCTATCCGGGGCATGCTTCACAAGGTGCGCCACCTGGTCCGCGTCGAGGAGGTGGACGAGTAAATGAGACTCAATGAACTCTCTCCGGCCCCAGGCTCCACGAGGGACCGCAAGCGGCTCGGCCGCGGCAAGGGATCGGGAAACGGCAAGACCAGCGGGCGCGGCCACAAGGGCGCTGGCGCCCGCTCGGGCGCTTCGACGCACCCCACTTACGAGGGCGGGCAGATGCCGCTGCAGCGTCGTTTGCCGCGTCTGAAGGGCATGGCGCGGGGCAGGCACACCGTAGCCCGTCCAACCGTTTATTCGGCGGTCAACGTAGGCCAACTCGCGGACGTTTCGGATGATACGATAGGCCTCGAAGAGTTGCGGACCGCCGGGCTCGTCGGGAAGAAAGAAGGGCTCGTCAAGATCCTCGGCGACGGGGAGGTCGGACGTTCCGTTACGGTCAAGGCCCACGCTTTCTCCGGCTCGGCGAAGGAGAAGATAGAGGCGGCCGGCGGGAGCGTCGAGATACTGGAGCGGTAGATATGTTAGGAGCCCTGGCAAATGCGTGGCGCGTCCCCGAGCTGCGCCAGAAATTAGTCTTCACGGCGGTCATGATCGCCCTGTACCGGCTTGGAGCCTGGATCCCGCTTCCGGGCATTAATCGGGAGGCCCTGGCTACGGGAGCCCAGACCGGGGGGAACGCCATAACGGGTCTCTTCGGGGTGTTCACCGGCGGGGCTTTCAACCACTTCTCCATATTTTCGCTGGGGATCATGCCGTACATAACGGCGGCCATCGTGATGCAACTCTTGACCGTGGCGATACCGAGGCTCCAGGAGCTCGCCAAGGAGGGAGATGCCGGGCAGCAGAAGATCACGCAGTACACCCGGTACTTCACGCTCGTGCTTGCGTTTCTCCAGTCGATAGCCTTATCTTTGTACTTGCGATCCGGACAACTCGGTGACGTGGTCTCGGGGTCGACGCCGATAGACATATTCCTGATAATCCTTACCCTGACGACCGGCGTGATGCTTACGATGTGGCTCGGGGAGTTGATAACCGAGCGCGGACTCGGGAACGGCATCTCGCTGATAATTACGGCTTCGATCATCTCGCGGGCGCCTACCGCCATTCAGACGTTGTACGAGAACGGCAGTGTCCTGAACGTCGTCCTACTACTCATAATCGCGGTCCTCATCGTGGCGGCTATCGTGTTCGTCAACGAGGGGCAGCGGCGTATCCCGATCACCTACGCCAAGCGCCAGGTCGGGCGCAGGATGAGCCAGGGCGGGACGACTTATCTGCCGCTCAAGGTCAACATGGCCGGCGTAATACCGATCATCTTCGCCTCGTCGCTCTTGATCTTCCCGGTCGTGCTCGGGCAGCTCGCGGCGGGTAGCAATCAGGACGGGATCCTGTACAGGATCTCCCACTTCTTCTCGCCGGGTACCACGCCGTACCTGATACTGTTCGCGATGTTGATCCTGATGTTTACCTACTTCTACACGGCCGTGCAGTTCAACCCGATTGAGCATGCCGACAACCTGAAGAAGAGCGGCGGTTACATACCGGGCATCCGTCCGGGACAGCCGACGGCGTTGTATCTAAACGGAGTGCTGACGAGGATCACGCTCTTCGGGGCGTTATTCCTGGCTGCGATAGCGGTGCTGCCGTACCTGATCACGAACGCCATCCCTGGCATACCGAATTCGATCTTTCTGGGCGGTACTTCGATGCTCATCGTTGTCGGCGTCTCGCTCGATACGGTGCGCCAGCTCGAAAGTCAGTTGATGATGCGAAACTACGAAGGGTTTTTGAGGAAACGATGAGAGTTATCTTGCTTGGCCCTCAAGGGGCTGGAAAAGGAACGCAGGCGGGCCGGGTCGCGGAGAAGACCGGTGCGAAACATATCTCCACGGGGGATATCGTGCGCGCCGAGATTAAATCCGGCTCGGAACTTGGTCAGAAGGTCCAGGACTACAACGACCGGGGCGAGTTGGTCCCGGACGAGATAATCGTCGAGATGGCGAAGCCGCACCTTGAGCAGACAGACTCCTGGCTGCTCGACGGCTTCCCGCGCACCGAGGCTCAGGCGGAGGCCCTGGACGAGGCCCTAAAAGAAATAGACGCGCGGCTGGATAAAGCAATCGCTCTCGAAGCGCCGGACGAGGCGCTAGTCGAGAGGCTCTCGGGACGCCGCCAGAGCGAGGCGACGGGAGAGATCTATCACGTACAGTACGATCCGCCACCGGAGAACGGCGACGACCCCGGCCCGTTCGTCCAGCGCAAAGACGACTCGGAGGAAGCGATCCGCAACCGGCTCAGGATCTACCATGAGCAAACCGAACCTCTGAAAGATTACTACGCCGAGCGTGGCATCCTCGTAACGGTGGACGCCAACCGGGAGATCTCCGTTATCACCGAAGACATCCTGAAGGCGGTTGGAGAAGGCGCTTGATCGTACGCAAGAGTAAGGGGGAACTCGAAACGATGCGCGAAGGCGGCGAGATCACGGCCGCCTGCTTGAAGGTGCTCGCGGATAACGTCCGGGCGGGTATCACCACGGAGGAACTCGACCATCTGGCCGAGGAGTTTATCTACGATCACGGCGGCAAGCCGGAGTTCAAGGGCTATCAGGGCTTCCCGGCCTCTATCTGCGCTTCGCCTAACGCGATGATCGTTCACGGTATCCCCGGCGCTTACCGCCTGAAGGACGGCGATGTAATCTCCCTCGATGTTGGTGTCCGCTACGACGGCTTCGTCACCGACTCCGCGACTACGGTGTCGGTAGGCGAGATTGCCCCCGACGCCGACGGGCTCTTGCGGACCACCAGAAAATGTCTGGCGGCGGCCACCGAGCAGATGCGGGCCGGGAACCATCTCGGAGACGTCGGATACGCCATACAGTCCGTGGCCGAGGCGCGTGGCTACGGGGTGGTCCGGGACCTCGTCTCGCACGGGGTCGGGCGCAAGATGCACGAAGACCCCCAGATCCCCAACTACGGAGAGCCGGGGACCGGACCGCGCCTGCAGGTGGGAATGGTCTTCGCGATAGAGCCCATGATAACGCTGGGTAGCTACGACATCAGTATAGACGAGCGGGACGGATGGTCCATCTACACCGCCGACGGCTCCCTCGCCGCACATTACGAGCACACCATCGCCGTTACCGAGGACGGCCCCGAGGTACTCACCGGAGAAGGAGTACCGGGTTGGTAGCAATAGCCGTAGAGAGTGGGAAAAGCGGGGCGTGCGTGGTAGCATATTTGCTTGGCTCCAACCACTTTGTAACAGTAAAGCACGAAGGCAGTAAGGAGGTCCTTGGCTAAAGAAGATGTCATAGAGGTCGAGGGGACGGTGACGGAAGCGTTGCCGAACACCCAGTTCCGGGTCGAGCTGGAGAACGAGCACAACGTTCTCGCGCACATCTCGGGCAAGATGCGGATGAACTACATCCGGATATTGCCGGGCGACCGGGTGAAGGTGGAGTTGAGCCCCTACGACTTGAGCCGGGGACGAATAACTTACAGGTTCAGGAACTAAGGAGAGAGCGTTGAAGGTCAGGGCGAGTGTGAAACCGATATGCGAACGGTGCAAGGTAATACGCCGGCGCGGAGTGGTGCGGGTCATCTGTTCCAACCCCCGGCACAAGCAGAGGCAGGGTTAGTATGGCGCGTGTAGCAGGGGTAGACCTGCCCAGGGAGAAGAGGGTCGAGATAGGACTCACCTACGTCTTCGGCGTCGGCCGTTCGACGGCCAAGAAGATCTGCGCCGAGACGGACGTTGATCCGGATACGAAGGTGCGGGACCTGGCCGAGGGCGAGGTCGCCAAGATCCGGACCTACATCGACCAGAACATCGAGGTCGAGGGCGACCTCAGGCGTGAGACGAACCAGAACATCCGGCGGCTCATAGAGATCGGGAGCTACAGGGGTATCCGGCATCGCCGGGGACTCCCCGTGCGCGGGCAGCGGACGAAGACGAACGCCCGCTCGCGCAAGGGTCCGAAGCCGTCCATAGGCGGGAGGAAGAAGAAGTAGATGGGTAGACAGCGTCAGCAGCGTCGGGGCGGGGCGAGCCGCAGCCGCCGGAGAGTTCGGCGGAACGTCACGACGGGCATCGTTCATATCAAGAGTTCGTTCAATAACACCATCGTCAGCGTCTCGGACCAGGAGGGCAACGTCATAGCCTGGGAGTCGGCGGGGGCTTTAGGCTTCAAGGGTAGCCGCAAGAGCACGCCCTACGCCGCCCAGATGACGGCCGAGAGTTGCGCGAACAAGGCGATGGACCAGGGCGTGCGGCGCGCGGACATCGAGGTCAAGGGCCACGGCTCGGGCCGGGACATGGCCGCGAGGACCTTCCAGTCGATGGGCATAGAGGTCCTCTCCATAAAGGACGTCACGGGCCAGCCGCACAACGGTTGCCGGCCCACGAAACGTCGGCGCGGTTAGAGATCAGGAGGTACTAGAGAGCAGTGGCGCGTTATACAGGACCAAGAGGCCGGCGAGACCGGCGTGCCGGGGTGATGATCTCCTCGATGCGGAAGAACCCGCTGGAGAGGAAGCCCTATCCGCCCGGCGAGCATGGCCGGGGCCGGCAGAGGCAGACGGAGTACGGACTGCGGCTCATGGAGAAACAGAAGGCCCGCTGGTACTACGGCGTCTCCGAGAAGCAGTTTAGGAGGACCTACGACAAGGCGACCCGGATGCAGGGCGTTAGCGGTGAGAACCTTCTCAGGCTCATGGAGCTACGGGTGGACAACGTGATCTACCGTCTCGGTTTCGCGACGAGCCGGCCGCAGGCGCGGCAGATCGTGGTTCACGGACACTTTCAGCTCAACGGCCGTAAGCACGACATCCCCTCGGCGATAGTCAAGCCGGGAGACGTTATAACAGTGCGCGAGAAGAGCCGGAGCCTGGAGCCGATACAGAATGCCGTCGAGAACGTCGTCGCCGTTCCCGCGTGGCTTGAGGCGGATCACGACAACTTCACCGGGCGAGTCTTGCACGCGCCGGGCCGCGACGAGATCGACGCTCCCGTCGAGGAACAGCTCATAATCGAGTTCTACAGCCGTTAGTCAGTAGCCGAAACCCATATTCAGCAGGTGGTAATTTGACGATGTTAGATATAGCACCACCCCGTTTCAGGGTGGAAGAAGAAGGCGAGCAGCGCGCGATCTTCGTCGCGGAGCCGTTGCCGCGCGGGCTCGGACATACTCTGGGCAACTCGCTCCGGCGGGTGATGCTCTCCGGATTGACGGGCGCCGCGGCGACCAAGATCCGTATAGAGGGCGTCTCGCACGAGTTCTCGACGATCTCCGGTGTAAAAGAGGACGTCGTGGACATCATCCTCAACGTGAAGGGCCTGAAGTTCAAGCTGGAGCGCGACGAACCGATAGAGCTGGAGATCCAGAAAGACGGCCCTGGCGAGGTCCGCGCCTCGGACATAGACCTGAAGGCCGATGTCGAGGTTATCAACACGGACCACTACATAGCGAGCGTCTCCGAAGGCGGTCATCTCGACCTGCGCCTCACGGTAGAGCGCGGGCAGGGCTACGCGCGGGCCGAACAGAACAAGAGCGACGCGGATCCCATCGGGGTCATCGCGATCGATTCGCTGTTTTCACCGGTCCAGCGCGTGAACTACTCGGTCGCCGAGACTCGCGCCGGCGCCCGGACGGACCTGGATTCGCTTACCATCGAGGTCTTCACCGACGGCCGCATCGAGCCGCGGGAGGCATTGCAGGACGCTTCCCGGCAGCTTACGGATATCCTCGGGCTTTTCACGGATGGATACCAGGGGTCCAGCAGCGGTGGAGAAGTCCGGCGGAGCAGCGGGCGGGCGGTCATCCAGGACGAGCGTCCGGTGGAGGATCTGGAGCTTACCGTCCGGTCGTACAACTGCCTCAAGCGCGAGGGCGTGGACACCGTCGGCCAGCTCGCCACGATGACCGAGGAGGAGCTGATGAACATCCGCAACCTCGGCATGAAGAGCGTCGATGAGATCCGGTCGAAGCTCTCGGAGATCGGGTACGAGTTGGAGAGTGAGGAATATGAGGCACGCTAAGAGAGGACGCAAGCTCGGCCGCGACGCCCAGCACCGCAACCTGATGCTCGGCACGATGGCCGGGCAGGTGATCCAACACGGCCGCATCAAGACGACAACCCAGAAGGCCAAGGAACTTCGCGGCGTGGTCGACAAGCTCATAAACACGGCCAAGAAGGACGATCTGGCGGCCCGCCGTCAGGCGGTGAAGGTCCTGAAGGACAAGACCATCGTCCGCAGGCTCTTCGAGGACGTGGCCCCCGACCTGGACGGCCGCGACTCGGGCTACACCCGCATCCTGAAGCTAGGTCCGCGTCTGGGAGACGGCGCCGAAACTGTATACCTGGAGCTGGTAAACCACACCACGGAGTAACCGTAACGCCACACGCAACGACTTCCGAGCAAGGGACCCGTCATGACGGGTCCCTTGTCATATCTTGCGAGGACCTGACCTACTCGTACCCCGGAGCGGAGCGCCCCGCGCTAACCGGCGCGAGTTTCGAGGTCCGCGCCGGGGAGTACATCGGCGTGGTCGGGCCTAACGGTGGGGGCAAATCTACTCTGGTGCGTCTCCTGAATGGTTTGCTCCAGGCAGACTCCGGCAACGTCCGGGTGATGGGGCAAGACCCCGCCACGTACCCATTCGAGGTACGCCGGCGCGTCGGGATGTTGTTCCAGAACCCGGAGAACGGCCTCGTCGCTCCGTTCGTGGAGGACGACGTGGCGTTCGGGCTCGAAAACCTCGGCGTGGAGCGCGAGGAGATGCGGCGGCGGGTCGCGGAGGCTATAGGAGCCGTGGGCCTGGAAGGGTACGAGCGCCGCGAGCCTCATACCCTCTCCGGTGGCGAGAAGCAGCGTGTGGCCCTGGCAGGCCTCCTGGCCGCCCAGCCGGAGATACTCCTTCTCGACGAGCCGACCTCGATGCTCGACACCGACGGACGGACGGAGGTGCTGGAGCGGCTCGAAGCCTTGTGGGGAAAGAAGACCATCCTGCACGTCACGCATCACCTGGAGGAGTTGTTCGACGCCGACCGCGTACTCGTGCTGAACAGCGGAAGGCTCATCGCTGACGTCACGCCGGAACGTTTGTTCTCGGACTTTGATCTCCTGCGCGAAAATCGCCTCGTGTTGCCACCCGCGCCGCGGCTTGCTCTGGAGCTTGGACTACCACCGTGCCGAACGCCGGAGGATCTGGCGGGCGTCGTCCTGGAGAACGCGGCGCGGAGGTCGAACGCACTGTGAAGCTGGAGCTAAGAGACGTGCGGCACGTCTACTCGCCTGGCACTCCTTTCGAGGTCGAGGCTCTGCGAGGAGTGTCCCTTTCGGTCGAGCCGGGCGAGGTACTGGGGATACTTGGGGGGACCGGCTCGGGGAAGAGCACGCTGGTCCAGCACATGAACTTGCTGCTCGTACCGGCGAGTGGAGAGGTGCTGGCGGACGGCGTGGATGCGACTACTCTCAATAAGAGCGATTTGCGGCGGAGGGTCGGGCTGGTGTTTCAATTTCCGGAGCAGGCGCTCTTCGCGCCGACAGTAGAGGAGGACGTGGCCTTCGCGCCGCGCCAGCTCGGGCTTGGCGAGGATGAGGTGCGCGAGCGGGTGCGGGAGTCGCTCGGGATGCTCGGCGCCGGTCATCTCGCGGGGCGTCCGCCGCACGCGCTCTCGGGAGGCGAGAAGCGGAGGGTGGCTATCGCCGGGATGCTTGCGATGGGACCGGAGATCTTCGTGCTGGACGAACCAACGGCCGGCCTCGACCCCGCGACCAGGAGTGAACTGCTCGACGTGGTACGCGGGTTGCGGGAGGCGGGCGTGTCGGTCGTGCTCGTCTCCCACGACCTGGATGAGGTGGCCGAGGTCGCTGACCGGGTCTGCGTACTGGAGAGAGGCGAGGTCCGGGCTCTCGGGACACCGGAAGAGGTCTTTTACGGAGGCAGCGAGCCGGCTCCAGCCACGGTACGGGCCGCTGCTTCTCTGAAACAAGCGCATCCGGAGATCGGGAATCCGGTGCGCTACGGCGAAACGCTCGCCGCGATCAGGGGCCTTCTGGGAGTTTAGGATGATGGGCGCGAGCAAGGGTTTAGGACAGTTCTATCCGGTGGCGTCTCCGCTACACGCGCTCGATCCCCGGTCAAAGATACTGGCAACGATGTTTCTGGTGGCCGGGCTTTTCCTGGTCGATTCGATAGCCGGTTTCCTCGTGGTTGCCACGGCGGTTGCGGCGCTGGTGGCCGTCGGTGGCATACCCGTTGGCAATTTCCTGCGGCTCTTGCGTCCGGTGGTATTTATTGTGGCGCTGACGGCCGTCTTTCAAATATTCTTCTCGCGGGAAGGGACGGTACTGTTCCGGTGGGGGATTCTGGAGGTGCATAGCGGCGGGCTCCTGCTGGGCTTCTTTTTCGCCCTGAGGATATTGCTCCTGGTCTCTGCGGCGGGTCTGCTAACGGCGACGACGGCGCCCGTGGCCCTGGCGGATGGTATAGAAGACTTGCTCTCGCCATTGAAGAGAGTCCGGTTCCCGGCGCACGAGGTGGCGATGATGATGACCATAGCCCTGCGTTTCATTCCGACGCTCCAGGAGGAAGCCGAGAAGATCATCAAAGCCCAAGCCGCGCGCGGGGCGGACTTCACCGAGGGCGGGCTCGTCCGGCGTGTTCGGGCGCTGGTGCCGGTGCTTGTGCCGCTCACCGTGGGCGCCTTCCGCCGGGCGGACGAACTGGCCGAGGCGATGGAGAGCCGGGGTTACCGGGGAGGCGAGGGCCGCACCCGCTACCGTGAGTTGCGCTTCAGAAGGCGGGATGCGCTCGCGCTCGTGGTGACGGCGCTCGTCCTGGTAGGAGGAATCCTCGCGTGAAGTTCGCGGGCCTCATCGAGTACGACGGAGCCGGGTTCGCCGGATGGGCCGCGCAGCCGGATCGCCGGACAGTAGAAGGCACGCTCGCTGATGCGCTCCAGACCGTGCTGCGCCAGCCGGTCAAGTTGAGCGTCGCGGGACGGACGGACGCCGGGGTCCACGCGAGCGGACAGGTCGTCTCTTTCACGGCGGAGACGGACCTTTCACCATCACTCATCTCCTACAAGACAACCGCCGTGCTCCCAAAAGACCTGGCCTTGCGGCGCTGCGTAGCCGTACCCGCCGGTTTCGACGCCCGCGGAGACGTTCGGACCCGAGGCTACGAATACCGGATCGTAAACGATGAGATCCGGTCCCCCCTGAGCAGAAACCGCGCGAACTACGTCGCCCGGAAGCTGAATATCGAAGTGCTTCAGGAGGCCGCGCGGCTCATTATAGGCACGCATAATTTTCGAGCTTTTACGCCATCGAAGAGCTACCATATCCGCTTCGAGCGAACAATCACGGAGTCCTGCTGGGAGCAAAGCGGGGATCTCCTGACTTACCATATTGTCGCCAACTCGTTTCTGTACGGGATGGTCCGCGCGCTGGTCGGGACCATGCTGGAAGTCGCCAGCGGCAAGCGGGACCTCGCTGACTTCGAGCGGTTACTCTACGGGGGAAAGCGGAGCGAGGCCGGAGCGGCCGTCCCGAGCCGGGGCCTTACGCTCGTTGGCGTGGAATACGATATAGATCTATGGAAAGGCACGAGATGAGCGAAGATAATTCTGGAAAACTGCTACGCGACATAAACTCCTACGTGGAAGCCCTTTACGCCCCGCCGGATGAGGCGCTCGAAGCTGCCCTGCGGGACTCGCGGGAGGCTGGTCTGCCGGAGATCAGCGTCTCGCCGAGCGAGGGCAAGCTGTTGCAATTGCTCGCGGAAATAGCTGGCGCGCGGCGGATACTTGAGATCGGAACCCTCGGAGGCTACAGCGCCATCCACTTCGCCCGCGCCCTGCCGGACGGAGGAACCATGCTCTCCCTGGAACTCGACGAACGCCACGCCGAAGTCGCCCGCGAGAACATCGAACGCGCCGGATTGTCGCGAAAGGTCGAGGTTCGCGTTGGTGACGCGAGAGAGCTGCTCGCCGCCATGGTCGAAGATGGAGTCGAGCCCTTCGACCTGACCTTCATAGACGCCGACAAGGAAGGCTACCCGGAGTACCTGGAATTCGCCTTGCGGCTCTCACGGCCCGGAACGCTAATCCTGGCGGACAACACCATCCGGGGCGGGAGCGTCCTTGATCCGAAAGACGAGTCGGCGCGGGCTACCAGGGAGTTCAACGAGCGCATGGCCCGAGATCCCCGGCTCTCGTCCATAGTGTTGCCCTTGATCCGGGAGCGCATTGACGGTCTCACCATCGCCCGCGTGCTGGACGTTTGATCACGACTTCGGGCTGTCAAGAACTCGGAACTATCGCCCGCTAGGATTCGTTGCGGTTTGAGATCTCCCTATAGACGGCCACAGGCGATACAGCGAAGTCTGGATACGCTGCGGAACCAACAAACTCCTGGAACATGTTGAATATCGTGATTATTTGATCAAACTGGTTCGATACCGAACTATCCTCTTCAGGCACCATTGCTCCAACAGGCAACTCTTCAAGTGGGTCGCTGGGGAGAGGAACGCGACTTATCTCCGCTAACATGGTCCACTCACCTTCCGGCTGGGAGCCGTACTTGTAGATTAGATCCTTTATATCTTCGCGCAGGTGTTCTCTAGCCAGCGGTCCGATGAAGCTACAATCTTGTTGATTAGTAATCCTCACCCGTATCGCATCTTGATAGAATGTGTCGATTAACATGCCCGCTTCGGTAGCCCAGCTATTTTCCTTCCTTCGCTTCTTTTTTCTGTATTGCTCACCGTGGGGTTGAAGGTTTTTTCATCAAGTTTGTCGAAGTTTTCGGCTATCTTCCGAAACGTTTCATAATCGAGGATTTGCGAGACGCCCCGTACTAGCACGAAACCCTCCTCCAAAATGTCTTCTCTGTCGAGGTTTTCGCGCTCTATAAGCAGCCCTCCTTCTTTGAGGGAAAGCCGGGCTACCTCAAATGCATAGTCGTGGAGAACTCGACTTTCGCTAAGGCTCGACCCCCGACTGTGTTCCGCAGACCCAGAGACGCTGACAGGAAGTAGCATGGCTAGCAGGTTCGTAGCCATCTGCATCCGTCCCGTTGTCTGTTTCGTCTTTCCCTCCAACACTTCATTCAACAACCCTTGTTGCAATTGGGCGATAATCGACTGAACTCGATTGATGTCCATATAGATGAAATCTCGGTACACGCCACTCCTCCTTTTCGTTCTCTAATGTCAAGAATACGATCAAATAGCCGTATTCTAAAGGTAGATTATTTACCTATCTTCCGAGAGCGGAAACGTCTTGGGAGCTATACTTCCAGTAGATGTATGCTACTATTTGATGCGTTTGGAATTCCGTTGAACTTTGCAAGGACTCCGGAGGATAATGAAAAGTTACATGGCGCGGCCCCAGGAGGTCGAGCGTAAGTGGCATGTCGTTGACGCGGAGGGGCAGACCCTCGGTCGTCTGGCGGCGGAGATAGCGAAAGTGCTGCGCGGCAAGTACAAGCCGCAGTACACCCCGCACGTGGATACCGGCGACTTCGTGGTCGTGGTGAACGCGGACAGGGTGGAGGTTACGGGCCGGAAGGCGGAGCAAAAGGTCTACCGGCGGCATACGGGCTATCCGGGCGGTCTCAGGGAGACGAGCTACGAGGTCATGATGGAGCGCAAGCCTACCGAGGTCTTGCGTAAAGCCGTCTGGGGGATGATGCCGAAGAGCCGGCTCGCCCGCCAGCAGTTCAAGAAGTTGAAGATCTACGCCGGGGCCGAGCATCCGCACGCCGCCCAGACCCCGCAACCCTACGAGGTGAAGTAGCATGGCAGACCTTCTGTATAGAGGTACGGGACGCCGCAAGACCGCCGTCGCGCGGGTGCGGTTGCTTCCGGGAGACGGCAAGATCACGGTGAACGGCAAGGACTATAAGGAGTACTTCCCGCGTCCTACTTATCAGATAACCGTGGCCTCGCCGCTTGAGTTGCTGGATTCCGCCAGCCGCTACGACGTGGTCGCCCAGATCTCCGGCGGCGGTCTTACCGGCCAGGCCGAGGCGCTCCGCCACGGCATCGCCCGCGCCCTGGCCGAGGAGTCGCAGGACGCAAGGGGCGAGCTGAAGAACGCCGGGATGCTTACCCGTGACTCGCGCGCCGTCGAGCGCAAGAAGTACGGTCTCAAGAAGGCCCGCAAGCGCCCGCAGTTCTCCAAGCGCTAGGTCAGACAAACCAGCTTCAAAAAGCGGGTCCTTTCCGTTGGTCGGGAGGGACCCGCTGCTATTCGAGGAGGTCATTTGGAGCGAAGGGAAATCTCGTTCGGAACCGACGGCATGCGCGGGGTCGCCAACAAGGGACTCATGCCCGAGGATGCCCTGCGGCTGGGGCTCGCCGCCGCCCAGGCTTTCGGCGGGCCGATACTCATCGGCCGCGACACCCGGCTCTCCGGCGGGATGCTCTCCGGCGCTCTAGCCGCCGGAGCCGCGAGCGGCGGAGCCGAAGTCATCGACCTCGGCATCCTGCCAACACCGGGTATCGCCGCGCTCGCGCCTCAACTCGGGGCCGCGGCGGCGGTCGTCGTTAGCGCCTCGCATAACCCCTACCCGGACAACGGCATAAAGTTCCTCTCCGGCGAGGGACGTAAGCTCTCCTCCCAGAAGGAATACGAGCTAGAGAGGTTGACCGGCGAAGACTCAGACCGCCCGACGGCGGATGGCGTCGGGTCGATAGAGAAGCTGGAGGACGCCGCGGGGCTATACGCCGCGAGCGTGCTGAAGCGCTTGCGTCCAGAGGCCGCCGGGATGAGGGTATTCCTAGATTGCGCGAACGGGGCTGCCTACGAGGCCGCCCCGATGGCTTTCGGGGAGCTGGACGTGGATCTGACAGTTGTCGGAGACGGGCCGACGGGGATCAACATCAACGAACAGTGCGGTTCCACGCATATACAGAGCCTCGATGCTTCCGGGCATGACGTGGCGTTCGCCTTCGATGGGGACGCGGACCGGGTCCTGGCGGTAGACGAGAAGGGCAACGTGGTGGATGGGGATAAGATCATTGCGATCCTCGCCCGCGACCTGAAGGAGCGCGGCGCGCTTGCGGGCGGCGGCGTCGTGACGGTGATGAGCAACCTCGGCTTCTTCAAGGCGATGGACGCGCTGGAGATTCCATACGAGGTGACCCCGGTGGGAGACCGGCATGTCGCGGAGGCGATGTGGAGGCGCGGGGCGTCCGTCGGCGGAGAGCAGTCGGGACATGTGATCCTCTCGCGGTACGCCACGACGGGAGACGGGCTCGTCACCGCGCTCGCCCTTCTGGACGTGATGGCCCGCGGCGGCAGGCCGCTTTCAGAGCTTGCAGGGGTGATGGACGTGTATCCGCAGGCGCTCATAAACGTCGCCGTGGAAGAGCCGGGCGCGGCGAAGAGCGTAGCGGCGTCGGAGGCGGTATCCAGGGCGGTCGCGGCGGCTGAGGAGCGGCTCGGCGAGGAGGGACGCATCCTGCTCAGGCCGAGTGGAACGGAGCCGGTGGTGCGGGTGATGGTGGAGCATGTGGATGAGGGCGTGTGCCGGGAGGTCTGCGAGGAGGTCTCGGAGGTTGTCTCGGACGCCGGAACGGAGGTCAGGGCATGAGGTTTATAGGCTGCGCTCTTGCGTGGAGGCCGGGCGAAGCCAGGGAGAAACCCTCGTGTCTGGTGGTGATGGACGAGCGCGGGAGCATCATCGCCAACTCGTTCGTCGGGAGCGCGGAGGAGATAGCGGGCGCCGTCGAGCGCTACGCTTCCGACCGTCGAGGGGTCATCGTCGGCGTGGACGCGCCGCTCGCGGTGCCGAACGAACGTGGTACGCGATGGATCCACCGGATACTCGCAAAGATCTCCCTGCCGGCTCACTCCGCGAGCCGTAGCATGTTCGACGGCGAACCTTACGCCGAGGAGGTGCTCGCGGCCCTGGAGACGAACAACGTCCAGTACACGGATTATCCTTTCCCGAGGCAGCGGGACCAGTGGGCCGTAACCGAGGTGGATTCGTCCGCGACACTGAAGGTGCTGACACTCGAACGCGGGAACGGGAAGAAGGATGGAGACCTTTCGAAAGAGCTGCGAGCCATGCCGGAGCCTAAACTTCGCAAGGGGAATAAGGAAGTCCGGGCGGCGGCGTTGAAGGAGGCCGTGGATATCCTGTGGAACACTCCAGGGCTGCGGTTGCGAACCGGAAACCTCTTGGCGGACCTCTCCGCGCCGGAGAACGTGGACCTCTCGAAGCTGGACATATCCGCCTCGCTCTCTCACGCCGAACTCGACCGGGCCGTTAGCCTGGTCGAGGGAGCTCTCGCCGCGTACACGGTCCATCGTCACTGGAAGGGTCGGGACGGCTCCATGGTCGTTGGGACGGGGGACCAGGGTTCGGTTCTCTTGCCGGCTGGCGATGGGCTGCGCGAGCGTATCACCGAGGAGTGCCGCGCCGCAAAGGTGCCTTACGTCTAGCATGGGCCTGCGAGTTCGCATCATCCCGTGCCTCGACGTTGACGCTGGGCGGGTCGTGAAGGGGACGCAGTTCAAGGACCTCAGGGACGCCGGAGACCCGGTCGAACTTGCCGCGCTATACGATCGGGAAGGGGCCGATGAGATCGTCTTCTACGACATCACCGCCTCCCACGAGCAACGCGAAACCGCCTCCGCCCTCGCCCGCGCCGCGGCCGAAGAGGTGTTCATCCCTTACACCATCGGCGGCGGGGTGAGGACGGTTGATGACATGCGCGCCATGCTGCGCGCCGGGGCGGACAAGGTCTCGATAAACAGCGCCGCCGTGAAGACCCCGGACATCATAGACGGGGGCGCTGAACGCTTCGGGAGCCAGTGCGTCGTCCTGAGCGTGGACGTGAAGCGCCGGAAGTTCGCGCCCGGCTGGGAGGTCTACCTGAACGGCGGACGGCTGAACACGGAGATGGACGCCATCGAGTGGCTCGTCGAGGGAGAGCGGCGGGGGGCAGGGGAGTTCGTGTTGAACAGCATGGACTCCGACGGCATGGAGAGCGGATACGACCTGGATTTGATCTCCGAGGTGGCGGGACGAACGAGCGTGCCGATCATCGCTTCGGGTGGAGCGGGGAGCCCGGAGCACATGATCGCCGCCGTCAACGCCGGGGCCGGGGCGGTCCTCGCCGCGAGCATCTTTCACTTCGGAGAGTGGAGCATACGGGAGGTAAAGGAGCACATGACGCAGGCGGGGATACCGGTCCGGTGAGCGCGGCGGAGAAGATCCAATTCGACCAGAACGGGCTCGTACCCGTAGTCGCCCAGGACGCGGATACCGGCGACGTGCTGACCCTCGCCTACGCAAATCGGGAAGCAGTGGAGAAAACGCTCTCGACCGGCGAGGCTCACTACTACTCGCGCTCCCGCCAGGAACTTTGGCGCAAGGGGGCCACGAGCGGCAACACCCAGCGCGTAACCGAAGCGCGTCTGGACTGCGACGCCGACGCCCTGCTCTACAGGGTCGAGCCGCGTGGCCCGGCCTGCCACACGGGGGAGAAGACCTGCTTCTTTACCACCCTCGCCGGTGAGGGAGTGGGTGTCGGGGTTGGTGGCGGTGAGAACCTCGAAAGCTTCGGGGTGATGGTGGAGCACCTCGCCGGGACGATAGCCGAGCGCCATCGGGACATGCCGGAGGAGTCATACACGGCGAGCCTGATGCGTCGCGGGACCGAGCGGGTGGCGCAGAAGGTGGGAGAGGAGGCGGTGGAGGTCGTGATCTCCGCGCTCCGGGACGACCGCCTGGCCGAGGAGACGGCGGACCTCGTCTACCACCTGCTGGTGCTGCTGGAGGAGCGGGGAGTGGGGATCGACGAGGTGGCGAAGGTGCTGCGTGACCGCCACGGCTAGACAGCACCTCACGCCCACGCTGGACGAAGCCCGGAGGCTCGCCAGAGACTACGACGTGGTGCCGGTCTACGCCGAGTTTATCGGGGACCTTGAGACTCCGATCTCAGCGGTCCTAAAGTTTGCGGACGAGGAGAACGTCTTCCTCCTGGAGAGCGCCGAGACACCCGAGCGTTTCGGCCGTTACTCTTTCCTCGGCTGCAATCCCAGGCGCACCCTCTCCTATAGGAACGGCGTCTACACGATCGTGGACGCCGATGGCGTGCGCGAGCTCCCGGCCAGAGACCCGTTCCGGGGATTGGCGGAGATAGTCGGCGAGAAGAGCGTCGCCCCGCTGCCGAACCTGCCCGCCTTCGTCGGGGGCGCGGTCGGATATTTCTCTTACGACGCCGTGCGCTATCTGGAACGTCTGCCCGATGCTCCCCCAGATGACTTGCGCGTCCCCGAGGCGTACTTCGTCATTACGGATACGCTGATCGTCTTCGACCATGCTCGCCATAAGGTGCTCGTCATAGCGCTCGTGGACGCGAGCAACCTGCGAGACGTGGAGGGTGAAGGCTTCTCGGCCGCCTACCGCCGGGCTGCGGACGATGTGCGAAGGATCTCCGAGAGGCTGGCCGCTCCGCTCGTTCGCGGCGCGTTGCCCCACGGAAGCGGTAGTTTCGAGATCTCCTCGAACGTTACCGAGACCCAGTATGCGGAGGCTGTCGAGAAGGCCAAGGAATACATCCGGGCCGGAGATGCGTTCCAGATCGTACCGTCGCAACGCTTCCAGGCCGAGATCGGTGACCTCGACCCACTCCTCCTCTACCGGGGCCTCCGCACCATCAACCCCTCGCCGTACATGACCTACCTGAAGATCGGGGACATGGCCCTCGTCGGGGCCTCGCCCGAGCCGCTCGTCCGCGTCGAAGGCCGCCGCGTGATGACCCGCCCTGTCGCCGGAACGAGGAGGCGCGGCGCGACCCCGGAGGAGGATGCCGCGCTGGCGGAGGAGCTGCTGGCGGACGAGAAGGAGCGGGCCGAGCACGTAATGCTGGTCGACCTCGGACGCAACGACCTGGGTCGCGTCAGTGAGATCGGGACGGTCGAGCTTGCGAACTTCATGGAGATAGAGCGCTACTCGCACGTCATGCACATCGTCTCCACCGTGGAGGGGGACCTGCGCGAAGACCTCACCGCATTGGATGCTCTGGCCGCCGCCTTCCCCGCCGGGACGGTCTCCGGCGCGCCGAAGGTCCGGGCGATGGAGATCATCGACGAGCTAGAGTCCACCCGCCGCGGCCCCTACGCCGGAGCCACCGGCTACTACGGTGTGGACGGCCGCCTTGACACCTGCATAACCCTCCGCACCGCCTTGCTAAAAGATGGAACCGCCTACTTCCAGGCCGGCGGCGGCGTCGTGGCCGACTCCGTTCCGAAGTTGGAGTACGAAGAGTCTCGCAACAAGGCGCAAGCGATGGCGCGGGCGCTGGAGGTCGCTCGGGACCGGGGTATGTGGCTGTAGAGTGATGACTCTCGGAAATGTGGGTGTCTATTTATTAGGATTACCGTTATCAGGACTACCGAAGCGAACTACATCGTACACATCTACAAATCTGACTCAGTTATGTAAGTCAGTTCTGGCAAGTTTCCGAAGTAATTAAGGAAGTCAGTGTGCAAAATCGTCGCACGCTCGGTGATAAGTGCCAAGTGCCTCAAGAAGAGCTTTAAATGCTGCGGTCGATCTGAGTTCTTCTTGGCGAACAATAACGGCAGAGGCACTGGAATAATCTCATTACTAGCACGGTCCACATCAACGGGAAACATCCAGATCAGATTTTGTTTATCTCGGTATAGCGCACAGTACTCGTTTATGCTTACTATCATATTGACTTGGAAGGTAGGGTGTTTACCTTTCGCCGTCTCCTTAACTAGTTTCGCCACTGTAGCCTCCGTACAAGAAAAGCTTTCGGCGATGACGAATGTGCCAAGTTGATCTAGAAGAAGGTCACGCGGTCGGTAAACACCGACATCCTTAAAGGTGCTGCGGGCTATTGAACCATTGGTTAGTTCTGCCCTCATCTTCTTTATATTTACAATCTTCTCTAGAGCATCTCGTAGATCTCTGCTATCAGCATTCGATTTCACTTCCCCAACTGCTACAACTGCTTCTACCGGAAAGAAGCGTTGCCGCTCGGCAGTCTGAATGATAGGACAGTGTTGTCGAGAGTAAACAACTACATCACACTGAGCACTTATATCGCCGTTTGGGGCTATGATGAACCCTTCCGAGATACCGAAGCTTTCAGGCAGAAAGTTTTTCAGTAGGTTCCTTACAAGACTTTCCCGCAACCCACCAAACTCCCCTGGATGCAAGAGTTTTCCTGATAATGGATCAGAGAACACTTCGCGAGAAGCATCCGCGTAATTAGTAGCGAACGCTCGGAGTTGATAATCAAACAGCACGTCTAAAATTGGTTTACTCAAATACCCGCTCCTCAGATGGCTTCTTATGTTCGTTCTCAGGGATCACCTGTTTTGGTGAGACAGAAACTAGTTCTTTGCTCTCTGCACTGAAAACCGCACGACAACATCAGCGTGTACTTCTCCACACGCTCCCATCCCAGTTCCAACTCCGACCGGAGCCGGTTCCGATCCTCCCGCAACGTACTCTCCACCCGCTCCTCAAGCTCCAAACGGCTCCTGATTGTCCCGATCAGTATTTCCCATCCTAACATTACTAGACGAAAAGCTGGTTGAGAGAAGAGACGATCTCCGGGAGGGAAGAATCCTTGTTTATTGCCTGATCCGCGCCCGCTTCCAGGGCTACGTTCAGGTCGCTCTGGGCGCTCAACACCGCGACCGGCATACCGGGGCGGCGTTCTTTGAGCGCGGGGATCAACTCTATCCCTTCGCCATCCGGCAGCATTATGTCCAGGACCGCGAGGTCGAACGGTTCGTTGCCGGAGATTAGTTCCCTGCCTTCCGCGACGGTACCGGCAAGGGCGGTGACCTTCATGTCGCTCATCCTCTCCAGAACGAGCGCCAGAGATTTCGCGAAGGCGGAGTGATCTTCTACGAGCAATACACGCTTCATCGCCGGGCCTCCCGTGCGAAATCCATCGACAATAGCTACTGGAGTAAGGATAGCAAAGAGTGGTATAAGCGCGCATTTTCCAGAAAGTCTAGGGCCGGTGGAGCACCGTTTGCTCACCTGGCGCGGCGTACCGGATATGGACCCGGCGGGCGGGCCAAAATCTATCTGTTCCGCTATACTCTCGGCCATGTCAGCGGTCCTTCTTATCTTCTTCGGATACTTGCTGGGTTCCGTTCCGACCGGGTATCTGGTCGGACGGGCCGCGGGCGTGGACGTGCGGAAAGTCGGTTCCGGGAACATCGGGACGGCGAACGTGCTGCGGGCGGCGGGCAAGTGGGCGGCTGTCGCGACGCTCATCGGGGACATGCTTAAAGGTTTGATCCCCGTGGTCCTGGCTCGGGCGCTCTCGGATAACCTGTGGTTGCATGCCGTGGTCGCGCTCGCCGCCGTAGTGGGACACTGCTGGCCGGTCTTCCTGCGCTTCAAAGGCGGGAAGGCGGTCGCCACCGGAGCCGGGACGAGCATCGGGCTCGCGCTGGTCGTGGGACTTGGTCTCTTCGCGTTCTGGTGGGCTGTGGTCCTCGTGAGCCGCTACACTTCTCTGGGCGCCATCGCGGTGATGGTCGTTAGTCCGTTCGTGTTCATCCTGACGGGACAGCCGCTGCCTTACGTGCTCTACACGATAATCGGGGGCGCTCTGGTGCTGTGGCGGCACCGGGAGAACGCGCGGGCGCTCTTGAGGGGTACGGAACGGAAGGTTGGACAGCGAACAGGGAGGGCTTCGTAGAGTGCTCCGCGAGGCTTATAATGGGAAAACCATACTGCTCACCGGGGGGACGGGCTTCCTGGGCACGGCGCTGGTCGAGAAGATCCTTCGCAGCCTCCCCGAACTCGGGCAGCTCTACCTCCTCGTTCGGCCTTCCCGCGAGAAGAGCGCCACGGAACGTTTCGAGAAAGACGTACTCGGCTCCGCCGCATTCCGGGGGCTTCGCGAGAAGCTCGGCGACGGCTTCGAGGAGCACGTCTCCGAGAAGGTGCGTATCCTCGAAGGGGACGTACACGCTGCGTCTCTCGGGCTCGGGGACGAGGACCTCTTGGAGCTTTCGCGCGAGGTGGACATCGTCATCCACTCCGCCGCCTCGGTGGTCTTCGACGCCCCGCTGGACGCCGCCGTCGATTCGAACGTGCGGGGGACGCTGGGGCTATTGAAGCTCGCTCGCGGATGGGAGAAGAGTCCGCTCTTCATGCACATCTCGACCTCTTACGTTGCCGGGACGCAAAAGGGGCTCGTGCCGGAGGAGGCGCCGGGGGACATCACTCCGAACGGGACGTCGCTCGACCCGCGCGATGAGGTCTTGAGTCTCGATGCGGTCGTCGCGGAGGTGGAGCGGGCGTCTCACGAGCGGGGACTTTTGCGCCGCTTCGAGACGGAGGCGCACAGAGAGCTGGGGATGGTCGGTGAGGAGGAGGAGGTCGCCGGTAGGATAGACCAACTCCGGCGGGCCTGGATGCGAGAACGCCTCGTAGAGCGGGGGACGGAGCGGGCACGAGAATTGGGATGGAACGACGTCTACACCTTTACGAAATCGCTCGCGGAGCGGATGGTCTTGCGGGAGAGGGGCGAGACGCCGCTCGTCATATTGCGGCCGGCGATCATCGAGAGCAGCTTCCGGGAGCCTTATCCTGGTTGGATCCAGGGTTCCCGTATGGCAGATCCCATAATAATGGCGTTCGCGAAGGGCATCTTGCGCGAGTTCCCGGGCGATCCCGAGAGCCTGGTGGACATCGTGCCCGTGGACCACGTGGTAAACGCCATCCTCGCCGCCGGGGTGTTGCGCCCCGAGGACCCAGAAGTCTTCCAGGTCGCCTCCGGGGAGCGTAACCCCATCCGATACCGGGACTTCTACGATTTCGTGCGGGGCTACTTCGTCGAGCATCCGCTGCGCGACTCCGGCGGGCGTCCGACGCCGGTGCCGGAGTGGAGCTTCCCCGGCCGCAAGAGGGTGGAGAACGGACTGAAGGTAGAGTTGGCGGGGCTCAAGGTAGCGGGCAAACTAGCCGCCTGGATGCCGGAGGGACACATGGCCTCCGACGCTCGGCAGCGGATAGCGCGGGCCGAGAAACGCGCCCGCATGAGCCTGTATTTCAGTCGCATCTACGGTGCCTACGGGAGCATGGAGTCCACGTTCTCGGCGCGGCGGACGTTCGGGCTGTACGAGCGGCTGCCGGAGGAGGACCGCGAAGAATTCCCCTTCGACATTACGGAGTTGGATTGGAGGAAGTGGCTCCAGGAGACGCACCTTCCGGCTCTCACGACCCGCCCGAACCGGAAGAAGCGGAAGAAGGTGACGGACGAGAAGCCGGGAGAGGTAGCGGCGATCTTCGACGTTGACGGGACGCTCGTCGGCTCGAACGTCGTCTCCTACTACGCGTGGCTGAGGATGCAGGAGTTGCCGCGCGCGGCGCGTCCCCTGTGGCTCGCGGCGTTCCTGACCAAAATCCCGTACTACTGGGGACTGGACAAGATCAGCCGCGCCCACTTCAACCGCGCCTTCTACAAGAACTACGCCGGCTGGAAACCCTCCCGCGCTCGCCACCTCGGCCACGAATCCTTCGCCGGGTTCACCCTGGACCGCATCTACCCCGCCGCCCTCGCCCGCCTGCGCGAGCACAAGGAGGCCGGACACCACGTCGTCCTCCTCTCCGGCGCTCTGGATTTCCTACTGGAGCCGATGAAGGACATGGTGGACGACGTGCTCTGCGCCACACTCGCCCAGGAGAACGGCGTCTACACGGGAGAGCTGTCGGGCGCCCCGGTCGCGGGCGACGCGCGCGCCAGGATGCTCGCCTCATTCGCCCGCCGGAGGAACCTGGACCTCTCACGTTCCTACGCCTATGCCGACTCCATCTCAGACCTGCCGATGATGGAGGCCGTCGGGAACCCCGTCGCCGTCAACCCTGATCGTAGATTAGAGTCCGAGGCGAAGGAGCGAGGTTGGGAGATCCAGACCTGGGGCAAGAACGGCGCCACCAAGAAAGTCTAGTATGCTCGCCCTCCGCTACCGCAAGTCCATCCCGCGCTACCTCCTCATGCGAGCGGGCTCGAAACGCATCAAGAACCTCGAAACCGGCCGCTTCGCTCCACTCCAGTTAGAAAAAGCGCCGGAGCCCGCGCTGCCGACCCCGGACTGGGTGCGGGTTAGGCCGCTGCTCTCCGGCATCTGCGGATCTGACCTCGGCACGCTCTCCTCGGAGAACTCACCGTATTTCTCACCGATCACCTCCCCGCCCTTTGTTATGGGTCACGAGGTGGTCGGCATCGTGACGGATGACAATTCCAGCTTCCACGCCGGGGAGCGGGTCGTGCTGGAGCCGGCCCTGGGCTGCGCCGTGCGCGGCATCGAACCGCCGTGCGGGTTCTGCGCTTCGGGACGCCACGCGCTGTGCGTGAACGTCACCAAGGGCGACGTCTCCCCCGGCATCCAGACTGGCTTCTGCCGCGATACGGGCGGCGGTTGGTCGCGGCGGACGCTCGTCGCCCATCCAACGCAGCTCCACCGGGTCCCGGACCACGTCTCCGACGAGGCCGCCGTGGCTATCGAGCCGCTCGCCTGCGCCGTCCACGCCGCTCTGAAAGTAGATCCCGGCCCGGATGATACGACGCTCGTTATCGGGGCGGGGAGTGTCGGGCTCTTCACGGTCGCGGCGCTCCGGCGGCTGACCGGGGCGGGCCGTATCATCTGCGTCGCCAAGCACGAGCGGCAGCGTCGGGAGGCGCTCCGGCTCGGGGCCGACGAGGTGATGCATCCGAAAGAGACCTATACGAAACTGCCGGCGTTGCTGGGTACCGAGGTACATAAGCCGGAGCTTGGGAAGCCGGTCGTGATGGGCGGGGCGGAGAAGGTCTTCGAGTGCGTGGGTTCTCCGGGGACGATGGAGGACGCGCTGCGGCTGGCCCGCCCCGGCGGCGAGGTCGCGCTCGTGGGGATGCCGGGGGCTAAGAGCAGCCTGGACCTCACGGCGCTGTGGTACAAGGAGGTCGCCCTCGCCGGGACTTACGCCTATGGAATCGAGGATTACGAAGGCGAGCGTGTGAGCAGCTTCGACCTGGCGCTGCGTATCGCGCCGGAGATACGGTTACAGACGATGGTCGGCCCACTATTTGGTCTGGAGGGGTACCGCGAAGCTATCGCCGCCGCCCGGAGCGCCGGGCGCGAGGGACACTTAAAGGTCGCCTTCGACATGCGTTCTTGACGGTTTCAGCAGTCAGGCTTCGGTGGCCTTCTGGCGGTCTTTACGGTCTGTCCTCTTGGAGGCGTAGCGGGCTTTCCTGGAAGTTTGGGCGGCTCGGTAGGTGACGAGCTGCGGCATCTCTCGAAGCTATGCGGCAGCGGTATGCGGGATGGTATCTTTAGCAGCTCCCGCGCGGGTCAATCATCGGCCGATCGAGTAAAGTATCCGAAGCTGATTTATTGACCCCACGGGAGGAAGAGCAGATGAGCCGTCCGGGCTTCACGACTATACTCGAAAAAGACAGCCCGCCGATGATGTTCAACGCGGGCGACGGCTTCCACTACGAGAAGCTGCCGGAGGGGACGCGCGTCATATATCCTCCCGGTCCCGTTGAGCCGCTCACCGATCCGAACGTCGCCATCGAGCGGGCGCTGCTGGAACCGATGGGCATGGAACCCCTGCACGAGCTTCTGAAGCCCGGCATGAAGCTGACCATTGTCTTCGACGACGTGTCGTGTCCGCTGCCGCCGATGAAGCCGCCGGACAACCGCCAGCTCGTTATAGAGAAGGTCCTTGAAAAAGCCGCCGCGAAGGGTGTGGAAGACATCCACCTCATCGCGGCACTGGGGCTGCACCGCCGGATGACAGAGAAGGAGCTTCGTTGGGCGCTGGGCAAGAAGATCATGACAGGTTACTATCCCGACCGCCTGTATAACTACGACGCCGAAGATGAGGCGTCCAACGTCGTCATCGGCGAAACCGAGCACGGGGAACAGGTCCGAATCAGCCGCCGCGCCGCCGAGAGCGACCTGGTTGTCTACGTGAACATCAACCTGGTCGCCATGAACGGCGGCCACAAGTCCGTCCACACCGGCATCTCACCCTACAGCTCCATCCGCCACCACCACAACGCCCACACGCTCAGGAACACGAAGTCTCTAATGGACCCGCCGAACAGCGCCCTGCACGGTTCGGTGAACCGGATGGGCGAGATCCTGGACGCCAACGTGAAGGTCTTCCACATCGAGACGACCCTGAACAATGCCACGTTTCCCGCGGTCTTCAACTTCATGGGTCAGCCCGAGCAGGAGTGGAACGCTGTAACGAAGGCCAATTTCCTCTTCAACCACAAGGCGACGAGCACGATGCCCCGTCAAGCCGCGCGCAAGATATTCCAGTCGATCGTCGCCCCGCACAGCATGACCAGCGTACAGGCCGGCGCCACCGACCCCGTCCACGCCGAGACGACCCGTCACCTCCACCGCCAGCAGCTAGTCCTAGTTGAGGGACAGTCCGACGTACTCATGCTCGGCGTCCCGTACATCGGGCCGTACAACGTGAACTCTATAATGAACCCCATCCTCGTCCACAACATGGTCCTCGGATACCTCTTCAACCTCTACAAGGGCAAGCCGCTCGTTCGGAAGGGCGGGGTCCTAATAGCGACCCACCCCGTCCCTTATGAGTTCGATGGGGTTCACCACCCGAGCTACGAACCATTCTTCAACGAAGTGCTCGCGGAGACCACGGACCCCGCCGAAGCGGAGAGGCTGTTCCAGGACAAGTACGCCGAAGACCCCTGGTACCGGACCCTGTACCGAAGCTCTTACGCTTACCACGGCTTCCACCCCTTCACGACCTGGCAGTGGGGCGCCCACGCGTTAGATCACCTGGGAGCCGTAATCTTCGTCGGCGGCGCCCCGGTAACCACCAAACGCATGGGCTACAAACGCGCAGATACCGTAGCCGAAGCCCTCCAGATAGCGCAGGACATCGTGGGGCCGAACCCGAGCAAGACCTACATGCACATCCCACCGCTCTTCATGTGCGAGGTGAGCTGATAGCGTTTGGCTTTGGCGGACCGTAGGTGGCGTGATCCCTTTCACCACGAAGTGCTTATAGCTCGTTACAAAAACCGATTTTATTGCGGAGGCTTTGCTACACTCGGTTACGAAGGTTTTGGTAAGAGTATCTGGAGCGAGATTTTAATTGAGCAGCTTTGAGAGGCGCACTGGCGACAACGTTCAACGCCCAGAACCTTACCCGGAGTTCCGCGGCCCAAGAGGCCGCATCTTTATTGGTGGTCTTCGACAGAGTTGGTGAGCCCCGGAGAATCCGGGAAGGAGAGTTACGCTACATCTGATTGTATTGCCGTCTGTCCCCAGGGCGGACGATTTCGAGAAAACATCTGTGGGCCGCCGATGAAGTCTTTGCGGACTGATGGGCGGTTGTCGTTCATCGTGCTGCTGGTATCGCAGCTTGCGGCGACGATGGGGTTCACTTTCGTGCTGCCGTTTACGCCGCTCTATGTGCAGGATCTTGGTGTATCCGATGCGGGGCACGCAGCGGCTTGGGCTGGGGTTATCAATAGCTCTACGGCCGTGACGATGGGGCTCACGGCGCCGCTTTGGGGGCGTCTCGGGGATCGGGTTGGGCTGAAGCCGATGCTCCTGCGGGCGACCATCGCCGGGTCCGTGGTGATCGGTCTGATGGGCCTGGTGACGAGCCCGTGGCAGCTTCTTGCGCTGAAGACTTTGCAGGGGTGTCTGACAGGGACGGTTGCGGCGGCGACGGTGCTGGTGGCGGCTACCGCTCCGACGGAGAGGGCGGGCGCGAGGCTCGGGACATTGCAGATGGTGATCTTCCTGGCCGCCGCCGCGGGGCCGTTCTTCGGTGGCTTGTTCGCGGACCTGGTAGGCATCCGCGTGTCTTTCGCGGTGACGGGGGCGTTGCTCGCGATGTCGTCCGGCTTGATACTGTTCTGGGTCAAGGAGGAGCGGACCGCCGTGGCTAAAGAGGGAGAGGATTCAGTGGAGGAGTCCGGGCCGCTCCCGATGCGGAAGCTGGCGCCGAGTCTGCTGGCGCTATTCGTGGTGCAGCTTGCGATCATGAGCGTCGCCCCGGCGCTGCCCGGATTCATCTCGGCGCTGATGGAGGAGCCGGGCCGGGTGGCGACGCTCGCCGGTTGGATCATTGCCACCGGCGCTCTCGCGGCTTCTCTTGGCTCCATGCTCGGTGGACGGCTGGCCGCGAAGTTCGGGGCGCGGCGGGTCATCGTGTGGAGCCTGTTGCTCGCCGGTCTCTCGGCACTTCCGCAGGCGGAAGTCGTCTCCGTTGGCGAGCTCTGGGCTCTGCGCGTCCTGGCGAGCCTGTTCCTCGGCGTTGCCGTACCGGTCGCCAACCTCGCGATCCGGGAGTCCGTGCATCACAACCGCCAGGGCGCGGCTTTCGGAGTCGCGGGGACGGCGACCTCGGTAGGCAACGCCATAGGCCCGCTAACGGGTGGTCTTCTGGCCTCGTCTCTCGGGTTCGGCGCACCGTTCCTCGTACCAGGTGTCTGCCTGGTCGGAGTCTCTGCGGTGATTTGGTCCGCTCCGATGCTCGTCGTCCGCTACCGGACAGCGGTTCGCAACCGCTAGAAGTCCGCCACCACGATGAGCGTCCCCACGGGTGCTTGCGCGGGGCGCCGGCTCTGGTAGCATTCTGGAGACACAAGGGATAAGGAAAAAGGAGAAGCATGACCAGTCAAGTCTCCCCGCAGGCTGCCGCCGGGCAGGAGGGGCATACCCCCGTGGGTACGGTTCACGTCGTGGACCCGCATCCGCTGAACTGGTTGTACATTACGTGGAACACGATGGAGGAGCCCGTACGCACCGACGAGCGGGGCCACATGGTCGGGGCGGTAATGGAAGACTCGCGTTGGACGGACGATAAGACGCTGGAGATAGACGTGCGGCGCGGCATCCGGTTTCAGGACGGGGAAGAAATGCACCGCGCACAACGTCAAGCGCGCCTTCGAGGAGATGCAGCGGTGGAGGGCTCCACACCCGCCGGGGTCGAACCTCAACATACACCAGGACACGCGGGTCGAGATCCTCGACGAATACAAGCTGCGGATCGACTTCCCCGCGCCGGACGGGCTCGTCCTGGGCAAGATGCGGGGGATGCATATCCCGAGCACGCGCTTCTGGGAAGAGGAGGGCTTCGGTTACAGGAAGCTCGGAAGAGGCGAGGGACACTGGTGAGTGATCGACGCTCCGGGCCCGTGGGGCACCGGTCCTTTCACCCTCACCGAGGGCTACTCCTCTCTGTACAACGAGATCGCCATCATGAGCGCCGAACCTCTAGCCTGCACATGGCTCGACACCAAGCAGGACCGCACGGATAAGGTCGTGCTAACCGCCAACACCGACCACTGGAACAAAGAGCGTGGCCCGCGCCTGGAGAGGGTCGTCTTTCACAACGACATCTCACCTTCCAAGGGCCTGGACCTCGTGTGCGACACCGAGGGCGAGGTAGATATCGTCACCGAGATCTCCCCGGCGGACGTCGGACGGGTAGAGGGCAGCGAGCACGCCCGCCTGCACGCCATCGACGCGATGCGCGTGCTCCTGGGCCTCGTGAACCGTGGCGTCGAGGACGCGCCTCTGGACGACGCGCGCACCCGCAGGGCGCTCAACATGGCCGTGGACCGCGACCGTATGGTCCGCGAGGGATTTGGCGGCTACGCCTATCCAGCATCGGGCGTGACTCCGCCCTACGCCACGGGCGGCCTTTCGGGCCTGGAGCCCTATCCGCACGACCCCGAAGAGGCCAGGCGGTTGCTCGCCGAGGCCGGCTGGCCCAAGGGACGGGCCTTGCGGCTCGCGACCTTCCCGGATACCGAGCCCATAGCGAACATGCTCGCCGGAGACCTGCGCGATGGTCTGGGCATAGGGGTGGAAGTTACGGTAATCCCGGCCGAGGAGGCGCTCGCCGCCCAGCACAAGCTGGTCGAGAAGGTGCTGCCGCTGCCGTTCGACGTGCTGTTGTTCGCCTGGATCGATCTGACATCCGACGCCCCGGCCGCGTTCATGCACGGCGAGCTTTACAGTTCGACGGGTCCGTTCCGCATAGGACCGCCGGTCGAGAAATTCGAGGAGCTATTGGGCCAGTTCGCCGTGGAAGTGGACGCCGGGCGTCAGGGCGAGCTGTCGGCCGAGATCGACCGCTTCGTCTACGATGAGGCGCTCTCGGTGTTCCTGGTCTACCCACAGGCACTGTACGCCGTAAACAAACACGTGAACTTCGTCGGCTACGCCACAACCTTCGAACTGGCCGAAACGGAGGTGAACGAAGAGCACTGGTCGCGCCGCAACGGTTCGTAGGACAGGGAAGCGAAAACAACGGGAAAGGAGAACCATTATGGCAGACGCAAAGACCGCGGAGACTATCTCGCTGGAGGACGCGAAGAGGGTGATCGAGGCGGCCGAGAAAAAGGCCCAGGAGATCGGCTGTCCGATGGACATAGCCGTCACCGACGCCGGCGGCAACCTCAAGTCCCACGTCAGGATGGACGGGGCGTTCGTCGGGAGCATAACGATCTCCATCAACAAGGCTTACACCGCCATCGCCTTCCAGCAGGAGACGAAGAATCTGCAGGAACCGACCCGTCCGGATGGACCGATCTTCGGCCTGAGCGACTCTCACGGCGGCCGGCTGGTTGTGTTCCCCGGCGGCATCCCGCTGGTTCGCGACGGCGTCATCGTCGGGGCCATCGGGGTCTCCACCGGCACCGTGGAGCAGGACCAGGAGGTAGCCGAGGCCGGAGCAGCGGCTTTCTAGACTGGTATTCGGCTACCGGACGGGACTTGCGGTGAGGATTTAGCCTCACCGCAAGTCCCGTTTATGCGACGGATTCTCCGAGCGCCTCCGCATGGTGCTTGATGTGGTCCTCCATGAACGTTGAGATAAAGTAGTAGCCGTGGTCGTAGCCCTCGTGCCGGCGGAGGGTCAGGGATTGTCCGGCTTCGGCGCAGGCCCTCTCGAAGACTTCCGGATAGAGTTGCTCCTCCAGAAATTGATCGCCTGTTCCCTGGTCCACGAGTATGGTGCGTTGGTCTGAGAAAGGATGTTCGCGGACTAGCTTGCTCGCGTCGTGCTCGCGCCACTCTTCCTTTTCGGGTCCTAGATAGCCCGAGAATGCCTTCTTGCCCCAGGGCGCGCGCATCGGCGCGGCTATGGGCGCGAAGGCGGAGACGCTCTTGTAGAGATCCGGGTTCTTCAGGGCGATAGTCAGCGCGCCGTGACCTCCCATAGAATGGCCGAAGATGCCTCGCGCACCGGGACGAGCGGGGAAGTGCTCTTGCACTATGGCTGGCAGCTCCGCCGTCACGTAGCTGTACATCCTGTAGTGTCGCGACCAGGGCTCGGCGGTCGCGTCTACGTAGAAGCCCGCGCCGGAGCCGAAGTCCCAGTCATCGTCCTCACCGGGTATCCCGACGCCGCGCGGGCTGGTGTCCGGGGCGACGAGCATCAGGCCATGTTCGGCGGCGTACCGCTGCGCGCCACTCTTCGTCATGAAGTTCTCTTCGGTAGAGGTCAGACCCGCGAGGTAGTAGAGGACCGGGACCGGTCGCTCGGTAGCTTGCGGCGGTGTGTAGACGGCGAAGCGCATCGGGGCGTCACAGGTCTCCGAGGGGTGCTCGTGGAAGCTCGTAGTGCCGCCGAAGCAGGCGTGTTCGCTCTGGGTGGTGATTTCTTTCGACAAAGCTTCTCCCTAGAAGTTGATGACGCTGCGGATGGACTCGCCCCGGTGCATCAGGTCGAAGGCGGTGTTTATGTCCTCCAGGGGCATGGTGTGGGTTATGAGGTCGTCTATGTTGAGCTTGCCGTCCATGTACCAGTCAACTATCTTCGGCACGTCTGTCCGGCCGCGCGCCCCGCCGAAGGCGCTGCCCCGCCAGCTACGGCCCGTGACGAGTTGGAACGGCCGGGTGGAGATCTCCTCCCCCGATCCCGCCACCCCGATGATGACCGAGACGCCCCAGCCCTTGTGGCAGCACTCCAGAGCCTGACGCATCACGTCCACGTTCCCGATGCACTCGAAGCTGTAGTCAGCCCCGCCGCCGGTAAGGTCCACGAGGTACGGGACGAGGTCGCCCTCGCTTTCCTTCGGGTTGATGAAGTGGGTCATCCCGAACTTCTCGGCGAGTTCCTTGCGCGCGGGGTTGAGGTCCACGCCCACGATCTTGTCCGCCCCGGCCATCCTCGCGCCCTGCACCACGTTCAACCCGATGCCACCGAGACCGAAGACCACGACGTTCGAGCCCGGTTCGACCTTCGCGGTATTCACGACCGCCCCGACGCCGGTGGTCACGCCACAGCCGATGTAGCAGACCTTCTCGAACGGTGCGTCCTCCCGGATCTTCGCCAGCGCTATCTCCGGTACGACGCTGTACTCGGCGAAGGTCGAGGTACCCATGTAGTGGTAGAGTGGGTCTCCGTTCAGGGAGAGGCGGCTGGTGCCGTCGGGCATCAGGCCCTGCCCTTGAGTAGTGCGGATCGCCTGGCAGAGGTTCGTCTTCGGGTTCAGGCAGTATTCACATTCGCGGCACTCTGGCGTATAGAGTGGGATGATGTGATCTCCCTCCGCGACGCTCGTCACGCCCGGCCCGACTTCTACGACGATTCCGGCGCCCTCGTGTCCCAATACCGAAGGGAAAAGTCCTTCGGGATCGGCGCCGCTGCGGGTGTACTCATCCGTGTGGCAGACGCCGGTCGATTTGATCTCCACGAGCACCTCCCCGGCCTTCGGTCCCTCAAGCTGCACCGTCTCTATCTTCAGGGGCTCGCCCGCCCCAAACGCCACCGCCGCCTTTACATCCAAAGCATCCCCTATTCAGTCGAAATATTCGATTGACGCCAACCAGTTCTCAATACCTGACCATCATACCTGAAGCCTTTAACCTGGCCCTCGCCGGATTAGCAACAGCGTCAGCAGACATGCCGACATCAGTACGACATACGAGAGAGCATCGCCGTGCAGGTCGGCCAGAGCGCCGCCTAGAGGGGCGCCCACTGCGTACCCCATCGCCCAGGCGAAGTTGGCCATGGCGAAAGCTATCGCTTGATCCATGCCGATCTTCTCCGTCCCGCGGGAGAAGAGCGCCGTGCCGGGGACGAGGGTTGCGTTGAAAGCTCCCGCGGCGAGTACGACGAGCAGCGCCAGCAGCCAGGGGTTTGCGGCGATGGTAAGGGCGATGAGGATGGCTATCGAGGCCAGTAGGCCGGCCAGGATCGGCGGCCGGTAGCCGCTGCGGTCGGCCCAGCGTCCGAGCAGGGGATGGACCGTGGCCTCGAAGGCGGCGCTCGTTAGAAAGACCGCCCCGACGGCCGCCGCGCCCCATCCGAAGCTATTCAACTCCAGAGGGACAAGGACGGCGAGGGCGGAGAAGATCAGGGGCGAGAGCGCGATGAACCAGAGCCCGGTCAGAAGCTGCGGTCTCCAAACGCTTCGTAGCGCCCCGAAGAGCGACTGCCGCTGCACGAGCGCCGGCTCCGGCTCTAGAGCGGCCCAGATCGAGATGCCAACCCCCGCCGCCGCGACGGATGCGAAAGCGGGCAAGATGCCCACAACCGCCGCGACGCTTCCGAGTACCGGCCCGAGCAGCGCCCCGAAGACGGCGGCGCTCAACATCAACCCGATCAACTCTCCCCGCCGCTCTTCCGGCGCCCGCCGCACGAGCCACGTGAAAGCCGCGACCCACGAGAGCGCGCTTCCGAACCCCCCGGCGAACCGAACCAGCACCAGCAAAGGCGCCGTATCCACGAGGCCAAAAGCGAGGCTGGTTGCGGACATTAGCGCCAGCCCGGCCAGGGCCGTTACCTTCACGCCGATGCGGGACGCCAGGAAACCTCCTGGCGCCGCGCCGATCAGCACACCCGCTCCGAACGCCCCGCTCAGAATACCGACGGTCGACTTGGAGAGTCCGAACTCGTCGCTGAAATAAGGAACCAACGGGACGAGCGCGGCGTAGAAGATCGTATCGACGAGGACTATCGCGCAGGTGAGGGCTAGGAGTCGGCGCACGGCGGTTATTCTAACGCCCCGGTACTACAATGCTCGGGTGTTTGAGACTGGAAGGTCAGGGGATGGCTTACGCGGATAGGGCCAGTGTAAGGAGGGTGCGCGAGGCGCTGGAAGAGCGAGGTGTCCGGGTGGAGGTGGTGGAGTTGGAACGGACCGCCCGGAGCGCGGTCGATGCCGCGGAAGCGCTCGGTTGCGGGGTGGAGCAGATCGTCAAGTCGCTCGTCTTCAGAGGAGAGGATACCGGGAGATCCATACTGGTCCTCGCCAGCGGTCCGAACCGCGTGAACGAGGAAAGGATATCCGAACTCGTCTCCGAGCCGGTGGCGAAGGCCGACGCCGCTTTCGTGCGCGACAAGACCGGGTACGCAATAGGCGGCGTGCCGCCCATCGGACACGCGCAGGCGCCGGTTACTTTCGTCGACGAAGACCTCGCGAGGCAGGAAGAGGTCTGGGCCGCGGCGGGACATACGCACGTCGTTTTCGGGCTTCATCCTGGCGAACTGGTGGAGGTGACGGGTGGGGTGGTGATCCCGTTGAAATGAACTGGGAACTTTCACCGGCGGGCCGGGTTCCGGCTGCTAATATTGGTCCCATGAAAGCCATCTCTAAAGCCGTTACCGGCTGGCTCGCGTGGAGGCGCCGGAGCCGGGCGAACAAGGTGCTGTTCACGCTCTCGGTCTCGCTCGCTTCCTTCGTGACGGCGGCGTTTGGGTGGGCGTCGCTCAACCCGGACCCCGGCAACACGGCGCGGTACTTCCTCTTCTACTGGATCTGGGGTCTCTGCGCGGTCGGCATCTTGCTCGGGATGGCCGAGTACAAGACGAGCCCGCTGCGGAAGGGCCGGGAGCGCGGCCACCTGTTTATACTCCTGTATATCGGGGCGCTGCTCATCGTCACCCGCGCCTTGAACATGGTCCTCTACTACGGGTAGTAGCTTGTACCAAGCTCTTCTCTTTGACCTCGACGGCACTCTCGCCGACACCGACTCGCTGCACCTGCCGACGTGGGCGACCGTGTTGAAGCCGCACGGCATCGAGGTGGACGAGGAGCTTTACCGGGAGAGGATCAGCGGCCGGAGCAACGCGAAGATCGCCAAAGACCTCGTGCCGGGCCTGAGTGCCGAGGAGATACAGGCCATCGCCGACGCGAAAGAGGAAGACTTCCGGGAGCGCGCCGTGGACCTCGAACCCCTCCCCGGCCTGGTGGACTTTGTGGGGACGGCCAGGGAGCGGGGTTTGAGGATCTCACTCGTCACCAACGCCCCGAAGGCCAACGTCCTCGCCATTCTCGCCGCCCTGGGTCTGCACGACGCTTTCGACCCGGTAATCGTCACCGACGAGGTGGGCATCGGAAAGCCGGACCCGGCGCCCTACCGTACGGCCATCGAGAGGCTCGGCATCGCGCCCGAAGACGCGCTCGCCTTCGAGGACTCGCCCTCCGGTATCTCGTCAGCGGTCGGGGCCGGTATCCCGACCATCGGTATCGCCTCGACCCAACAGCCAAAGACGCTGCGCGCGGCGAGCGCGTTCGTGGTGGCGGAAGACTTTACCGACCCGAACCTGCGGAGAGTGGTCTACGGCGCAGCGCGACCGTAGACCACTCTCCACGGTTGCTCCTACCGCGAGGAGGGATCGAGGTCCGGGACGGGAACACGCACCTCCACCGAGACTTCGTCAGCCGTCTCCGCCAGCCGCACCGTGATGCTCCCGCCGGACTCCTCATAGTCCCAGTCGGCCTCCTCGCCATTCACCAGCACGTTCTCGGGACGGGTGTTTACCTGCCGTAGCTCCAGGTGGACCGATTTGCGCTCCGGCACGAAGGAACCCTCGCGCTCCCCGATGCGAACCGTGATGCCGCCGCCCATAACCTCGCAGGCGATGGTCCGCCGGGCGTACTCGCCGCTCTGATATCCGAAGCCGTTGCCCGCGTCCTCGTACAGCGTGGACTCGCCTGTACCTTCCGCTGGATACAGGAGGAGAGTTAGGAGATCCGCTTTCTTGTCCGTGTGGCTGAACGCCGGTCCCATCGGAACGGCTTTGTTGGCCTTGACGTACAGCGGCGGTTGGCCGAGCGGGGCGTGTGCGAGTATGTGCGCCGGGCCGTCGAAGCGCTCGCCCGTCCAGTAGTGAAACCACGTTCCTTTGGGCAGGTAGACGTGGCGGTGCTCGATGCCGGGACGCGTGATCGGGGCGACGAGCAGATCGCCGCCGAACAGGAACTCATCGTCCGCCGTGTAGGTCGTCTCGTCGCCGGGGTACTCGAAGAGCAGGGGACGCAGGATCGGGGCGCCGGTTCGGTGGCATTCCTCGAAGACGGTGTAGAGGTAAGGGAGGAGCCGCATCCGGAGCTTGATCATCTCCCGGCACACGGACTCGTAGGGCTCCCCGAAGGACCACGGTTCCTGGCTGATGGTCCCCTTCGCCGAGTGGTTCCTACAGAACGGCTGGAAGACGCCGAACTCGGTGAAGCGCGCCAACAGCTCGCCGTTCGAGTCGTCGAAGAAGCCGCCGATGTCCACGCCGGCCCAACCCACCCCGGAGAGGCCGAGGTTCTGGAGTTGCGGCATGCTCATCCACAGGTGCTCCCACCACGCGGAGTTGTCGCCCGTCCACTGCATCGCGTGCCGCTGCAGGCCGGCGTATCCGGCGCGCGTGATTACGAACGGGCGCTCGTGCGGGTTTAGCTTCAGCAGACCCTCGCGGGTGGCGCGGGCCATCAGGGAGCCGTAGGTATTGTGGATCTGGGCGTGCCACTTCGGGTCGCCGCCGCCAGGATGCACCACGTCCCCCGGCATCGTGGACTGCTGCGGTACGAAGAGCGACGGCTCGTTCATGTCGTTCCAGATCCCCGCGACTCCCGCCTCGGTGAGCGCCGTGTGGTTCTCGCCCCACCACTCGCGCGTCTCGGGGTTCGTGAAGTCCGGGAAGGCGCACATCCCCGGCCAGACGATGTTGTGGAACTCCTCGCCCTCCTGGGTCTTGCAGTACAGGTCGCGCGCCCGGCCCTCGACGTAGACCGGGTAGTCTTCGTCGGTCTTCACGCCGGGGTCCACGATGGTCACGACGCGGAAGCCCTGCTCGCGGAGGTCGGAGATGAGCTTCTCGGGGTCGGGGAAACGGTCCTTGTCCCAGGTGAAGACGCGGTATCCGTCCATGTAGTCGATGTCCAGGAAGATCACATCGCACGGTATGTCCCGCTCCCGGAACTGACGGGCAAGCTCTCGCACCTCTTCGTCAGTCTCATAGCTCCACCGGCACTGCTGGTTTCCGAGAGACCACATCGGCGGCATTGGGGTGCGGCCGGTTAGCTCGGTGTAGCGGTCGAGTACCTCGCGGGGTGTCGGGCCGGCGAAGACGTAGTAGACGATGTCCCCGCCCTCGGCGCCATAGTAGGCGCGGCCCGCAGCCTCTTTCGCCAGGTCGAACTCGACCCGGTGCGTGTTGTCGAAGAACAGGCCGTGGGCTTCTCCGGCGACCATCGAGAGGGTGAAGGGGATGGAGGTGTAGAGGTTCTCGAACGTGGCGGTGTGTCCCGCCGGCGGGTCCACGTTCCAGAAGACCTGGTAGGAACCGGTCTTCTCCAGGCCGCTCGTGCGTTCTCCGCAGCCGAAGTACCGTTCACCTTCTTGACGCTTCTTGTACAGCCGCGCGGGGTCTCCGAGCGGAGTGGTGATGACGCTCTGCTTGCGGCCCGCCACGAAGCCCATGCCGAGGTCCGGGTCGTCGGCCGCGAACTCGCGGCCCTCCGCATCGGTAAAGCGGATGCGAAGGGGGTTCAGGGCTATGTGCGCCGTCGCATCCGGGGTGGAGAGCGTGATCTCTGCCTCCGACTCCGACATCGAGACCTCGACCGGCTCCCACTCACCCTTCGCTATTGCCTCGGAATCGTAGCGCGCCGTCCGGCCCTCTGGAAACGCCCCGACCCGGAACAGATCCGGCGCGAGCGCGGAGACCTCGACGGTGGTCGAGCCGGCCTTCAGCCTTACTCCCCGGTCGTCGTGGTCCAGCAGCTCCGCCGCGCCGAGCGGCTCGTAGTCTCCCCCGGTCTCGGGACTCTTCTCGAAAAGCTCCGTCACGTGTACCCCTCCCATTCGTTGGTGTCGGATCGTCAGTTTACCGGTTTGTGTTCTCCGGGACGCCAGGCTACATCTTACTTGGACCGCACGGTCCCGGCGAGCAGGACTATGGCGGCGCTGAGGATGGCGACTATATAGAGGGCGCCTCCGAGGCCGATCAACTCGGCCACGAACCCGATGATGGGCGGGCCAATGAGGAAGCCGAAGTAGCCGGCGCTGGAGACGGCCGCCAGGGCCGGACCCGGCGCCACGCTCTCCGTGCGTCCGGCGGCGCTTAGCGCGGTCGGAAAGACTATGGAGAAACCCAGTCCCGCGCTGGCGAAGCCGACGAGAGCGATCGCGGGCTGCGCCACGGCCAGAGAGATCCCGAGTCCCACAGCGGCCAGAGCGCCCCCGAGCCGGACGAGCCGGGCCGGACCCAACCGCTCCGTAAACCGGTCGCCGAATAGTCGCCCGAAGGCCATCGCGAGCGAGAACGCGGCGTATCCGGCCGCCGCGAACCCCGCTCCGGTCTCCAGCGTACCCTTCAGATATACCGCGCTCCAGTCCGCCATCGCGCCCTCTCCGAGCAGGACGCAGAAGGCGATGATCCCCAGTCCGGCGAGCGCCTTCGTCGGACGCGCGAACGCCGGTGCGCCGGGTTCACCCGCGTCCACGCTAGAGGGGAGGAGGAATCCGTAAGCCAGACCCGCCACGACGGCGGACAGCGCCGCGATCCCCAGGAGATGAAGCGAGACTCCGACTCCGAGAGAAGCGATGAAACCGCCGCTCGCCGCGCCCGCGAGACCGCCAAAGCTGAACGCCGCGTGGAAGGAGGACATGATCGGACGCCCGTACTCCTTTTCGACCGCCACGGCCTGCGAGTTCATGGATACGTCGAGCGCGCCTCCCGAAGCGCCGAATACGAAAAGAGCGGCCACCAGTAGCGGAAGGTTCGGCATCAACGCCGGTAGCGGCAGCGTCAGACAGAAGAGGAGGACGGTCATTCCCACCACCGGGCGGCTGCCGAAGCGCGTTATGAGCCATCCGACGGCGGTCATCGCCGTGAGCGCCCCGACCGCGATCGCCAACAGAGCCAGTCCCAGCAGACCCTCGCTAAGAGACAGCTTCTCTTTAACCGCCGGTATACGGACTACCCAGCTCGCGAACGCGAAGCCGTTGAGAAAGAACACGGCAAGCACCGCCAGCCGGGCGGCGCGCAATTCTCCCATCATTCTCACCATCCGCATTCTAGGTTTCGCAAAACTCTTTTGCTGATGAGAAGGACCATGGCGATACAACGGGTGGCCGCCGTGCTCGTGACGCCCACGAGTACCCTAGAATTCGATGTCCCGTCCCACGTCCTGCTCGACGGCCCGATCATACACGATTCGGGCGGCGGCCATGTCTTCGAGGGCGAGACCCTGGCTGGCGAAGAGCGTTATGTCCTCCGGGCCGTGGCGGCCGGGTAGTTGTCCGGCAATAACCTGTCCCAGTTCGCGGACCTCCTCCGGCAGGATCACTCCGGTCTCCAGAGAGGGCATGAGGTCGCCAGCCTCCAGGCCCAGTTCCTCGCGAGAGTCCACGCAGACGAAGCTCGCGCGCTTTACGACTTCGCGGTCGATCTCGGCCTTGAACAGCATGTTCGACCCGGCGGCGTTGACGTGCGCCCCCGGACGGAGCCACTCGCCGAGCAGCACCGGCTCCTTCGACGATGTAACGGTGACGACGATGTCCTGCGCGGCGGCTTCCTCCGGGGCGCTCGTGGTCTCTATCTCCATGCCGAGCTTCTCGCCCATCTTCTCCGCGAACGCCTTGCGTTTCTCCTCCGAGCGGCTGTGGACGATCACCCGTTCGAGGTCGCGCACGGCGGCGATGGCCTCTAGCTGGCTCTCCGCCTGCCAGCCCGCACCGTAGACGCCCAGAGTCGTGGCGTCTTCGCGGGCGAGGTGCTTGGTGGCAACGCCGGACGCCGCTCCGGTGCGGAGCTGGCCCATCTTGTCCGACTGGATGATGGCGAGGAGGTCTCCGCCCTCGGGGTCGAAGAGCATGGTGTAGAAGCGGGCGCCGCTCCTGGCTATGGTGTACGCCTTGAGCCCGAGAGCGCCGATCTCCGGCGCTCCGGCGAACATCACGTTCAGGCCGCCGGTCGGGAGCGAGACCCGGCGGCGGGCGCGGTTGGTGGCGCGGCCCTCGGCGTGCTGGCGCAGTATGTCTTCCACGGCGTCGAGCGTCGAGGACATATCGAGGAGGTTCTCCACCTCGTTCTCGGTGAGCAGTAGCGTCATGGCGTCTCCTCTCTGTAAGAGCCTGGTATATCGGCTAAAATCCGTCCACTCATGCGGGTCCTCGTCATAGACAACTACGACTCATTCACGTACAACCTCGTCCAGTACCTGGGCGAGCTTGGGGCCGAGGTGATCGTGCGGCGCAACGACGAGTTGACGCCCCAGGAAGTCCTCGACCTCCACCCGGACAGGATAGTCGTCTCGCCCGGTCCCTGCACGCCGAACGAGGCGGGGATCTCGGTCGATTTGATCTCGGAGTCCGCCGGAGAGGTTCCGCTGCTGGGCGTCTGCCTCGGTCACCAGTCCATCGGGCAGGCTTTCGGGGCGAAGGTCGTGCGCGGGGAGCCGGTCCACGGCAAGACCGCGAAGATCCTGCACGACGGCGAGGGCGTCTACGCCGGGGTCGAGCAGGGCTTCGAGGCGACGCGCTACCATTCGCTCGTGATCGAACCCGAGTCCCTGCCGGAGTGCCTGGTCGTAACCAGCCGTACCGAGGACGGCACGATCATGGGCGTCCGGCACCGCGAGTACCCGGTCGAGGGCGTGCAGTTCCACCCGGAGAGCATCATGACGCGCAGCGGCCACGAACTGCTCAAGAACTTCCTGGGGCTTTAAGGATGCTACGCGACCCCTTACGAAAGGTAGCGTCGGGAGAGGCGCTCTCCGAGGGTGAGGCGGAGCGGGCGCTGGAGACGATCATGGAGGGGACCGTGCCGCAGGCGGCGACAGCGGCGCTCCTGACCGCCATGCGTATTAGGGGCGAGTCGGTGGGGGAGATAGTCGGCTTCGCCCGCGCGATGCGCCGCTTCGCCGCAAAGGTCGAGGCCCCGGATGACGTGGTGGATACGTGCGGCACCGGCGGCGACGCGAAGGGTACTATCAACATCTCCACGGCGGCGGCGTTCGTAGCGCGCGGGGCCGGAGTAACCGTCGCCAAACATGGAAACCGGGCCGCGACGAGCCAGGCCGGGAGCGCGGACGTGCTGGAGGCGCTTGGCGCGGAGATAGAGCTTGGGCCGGAGCAGGTCTCCCGCTGCATCGCGGAGGCCGGGATCGGGTTCATGTTCGCCCGCACCCACCATCCGGCGATGCGGTTCGTGGCTCCGGTGCGCGCCGAGCTGCCGTTCCGCACGGTCTTCAACCTGCTCGGCCCTCTAACCAACCCGGCCGGAGCGCGCCGCCAGCTCATCGGGGTCTTTAGCGGAGATTACGTGCGGCCGGTCGCGGAGGCGTTGCTGGAGCTCGGAGCGGAGAAGGCGCTCGTCGTCCACGGGGCGGACGGGATGGATGAGATCACGGTGAGCGGCCCCACGAAGGTCGCCGAGGTCTCGGACGGCGGCATCGAGGAGTACGAGATCTCCCCGGAGGACTTCGGCCTGCCGCGCCACGCCCCGGACGGAATTCTCGGCGGCGACGCCCACCTCAACGCCCGCATCCTGCGGAACGTATTGTCCGGCAGGGAAGAGGGGGCGCCGCGAGACGTGATCCTGATGAACGCCGGAGCGGCGATCTTCGTCTCCGGAAGAGCCGGGACCCTCGAAGATGGCGTGCGGAGCGCGGAGCAGTCCATAGACACCGGAGCGGCTCTCGAGGCGCTCGAAACGTTCGTCAAGACTACCCGCCGCCTCGCCACCGGCGCGAGCATGGGAGGAGGCGCGTGAGCATCCCGACCGTCCTCGACGATCTCGCCGCCGCCGCCCGCCGCCGCGCCGAGGAGCTACGCCGAGCAACAGACCTGGACTCCTTTTACGAAAAGGCGATCCACTTCCAGAAACGAGACTTCGCCGCCGCGCTCAGGGCTCCCGGCCTCTCCGTCATCTCCGAGATAAAACGAGCCTCGCCATCAGCTGGTTTCATCCGCGAAGCCGACCCGGCGGAGTGGGGTGCGCGCTACGAGACGGAAGGCGCGGCCTGCCTCTCCGTACTAACCGAACCGGACCAATTCAAGGGAAGCCTCGAAGACCTCGACGCCGCCCGCTGGAACACCACGCTGCCCGTCATCCGCAAAGACTTCACCGTCGACGAGGCGCAGGTCCTCGAAGCCGCTACCCGCGCCGACGCCGTCCTGCTCATAGCGGCGCTCTTCGGCGCTGAATCTCTCGCCCGTTACATCTCCCTGGCAGTCGAGGTTGGCCTGACGCCGCTAGTCGAGGTTCACGACGAGCGGGAGGCGGAGATGGCGCTTGAGTCCGGCGTTCGGGTCGTCGGCGTCAACAACCGCGACCTGCGCGACTTCACCGTGGATCTCGGGACCTTCGAGCGGCTTGCCCCAAAGCTCCCAGGCGCCACGCTCATCGCCGAGAGCGGCATAAAGGCGGTCGATGATGGGGCTCGCTTGCGGGATGCCGGAGCCGACGCCGTGCTGGTGGGAGAGGCTGCGATGCGGGACCCCGCGCTCGTGGCGAAACTGTGCGTGCTGCCATGACAATCCGGTTTTATTGCCTGCTTCCACCTGCACAAATAGCGCCTGTCTCATAGCTCTGTCGAGGGTCGATCTTTACGCATTCCCGCTGTGAGAAGTTCTCCGTCACTAGTACTTGGGGACGCTCGGGTCGATCTCCTCGCTCCAGGCGGTGATGCCGCCTTTGACGTTGTAGATATTCTGGAAGCCCGCGTCCTGCAATAGTTTCACGGCCTTCGCGCTGCGCCCGCCGGTCTTGCAGTGGATGGCGAAGTTCTCGCTCTGGTCCAACTCCGCGAGGCGCTGCGGGAGCTCGCCGAGAGGTATGAGCTTTACGCCGATGTTGGCGACCTCGTATTCGTGCGGCTCGCGCACGTCGAGTACGTTGATGCTCTCACCATTGTCCATCTTCTGCTTGAGCTCGGTCACGGTGATCTCCGGTACACCGTTCTCCTGCTCGGCGGCCTGAGCTTGCGGGATACCGCAGAACTCCTGGTAGTCGATCAACTCCGTCACCGTCGGGTTTTCGCCGCAGATGGGGCACTTCGGGTCCTTGCGGAGCTTCATCTCGCGGAAGCTCATTCCAAGTGCGTCGTAGAGCAGGAGCCGTCCGATGAGCGGCTCCCCGGCACCAAGTATGAGCTTTACGGTCTCCGTCGCCTGGATGGTCCCGATGGCTCCCGGCAGTATCCCGAGCACCCCGCCCTCGGCGCAGCTCGGGACGAGGCCCGGAGGCGGTGGCTCGGGGTAGAGGCAACGGTAACACGGGCCTTCCTCGGCGTAGAACACGCTCGCCTGACCCTCGAAGCGGAAGATGGACCCGTACACGTTCGGCTTGCCGAGCAGGACGCAGGCGTCGTTTACCAGGTAGCGGGTCGGGAAGTTGTCCGTGCCGTCCACGATCACGTCGTAGTCCGCCAGGATTTCGAGGGCGTTCTCGCTGGTGAGCGCCTCTTCGTGGACCACGACGTTCACGTTGGGGTTGATGTCCTTTATCTTATCGCGGGCGCTCTCGACCTTCGGACGGCCCACGTCGGAGGTGCCGTGAAGGATCTGGCGTTGCAGGTTTGACTCGTCCACCACGTCGAAGTCCACGATCCCCAGAGTGCCGATACCGGCGGCGGCCAGATATAGCGCGAGCGGACTACCAAGCCCGCCGGTGCCGACCGTGAGCACCTTCGCGTTCTTGAGTTGTTTCTGCCCGTCGAGCGCGACCTCGGGCATGATCAAGTGCCGGCTGTAACGGGCGATCTCATCATTCGAGAGCTGGACTTCGCCGTTCGGCGACGGAACCAATGGCTGGCGTGTCTGCATGTTTTAAACCTCTTTGTTAGAAATTTTAGTGTGAATCCTGGTTCTGGAGATTACCTACATCGGCCTTCGGAACCGCCGGCGATGGAGGGGATGATGGAGAGCTCGTCGCCCTGGGAGACCTCGGTGTCCTGTCCTTCGAGGTAGCGGATGTCCTCGTCGCCTTTGTAGACATTGACGAAAGAGCGGAGCTTGCCGTCGCCGGTGTAGAGGTGCTGCTTGAGGTCCGGGTGCTCTGCCGCTAAGTTGCCGAGGGCTTCACCGGCGGTAGCGCCGCCGACTTCGACTTCTTTATCGCCGCCCGTGTACTGACGGAGGGGCGTTGGGATCTTTACCTTCGGCATGTGAAACTCCTTCTACTGGTAGAAAATTAGCCTACGATAGGCTCTTCGTCGTAGCCCGAGCGGTCATCTTTGAGCGCCCACGAGCGCATGTCCTGAATTCCGTCTTCGCTAACCGAAGCGATGACGTAAGAGTAACCCGGCCAGGCGTGGTCCCGGTCGTACTCCGACGGTTCGGCCGGATGGTCCGGGTGCGAATGGTAGAAACCGAGGATCTCCATGTCCCGCTCGTCGGCCTGCTCCTCGAACTTCTTGTACACCAGCGGGTCTATGAGGAACCGGCGACTGCGCTCTTCTTCGTGCGTGTTCTCGGCCCGCCACACGTCTACCACTATCTTCATGCCGTCCAGGTTCATCCCGACCATCGCCCCGGCCACCTCTTCGGGATAGCCTTCCCTGGCGTGATCGTGGATGTGGCCCACGTCTCCCGACCCGATCTTCAGCGGCAAGCTAGTCTTCTTCCCAGAAGCTCTCGGAGAGGTACTTGTCCGCCCCGTCGCACAGGATGGTCACGATGGTGCCGGACTCGATCTCCCGCGCTACCTGAAGCGCCGTCGCTATGGCCGCCCCGGCGGAGATGCCGACCAAAACGCCCTCCTCACGCGCTACGCGCTTGACCATCGCGTATGCGTCTTCGGTGGCGGTGCGGCGGTTTTCGTTTGCGATGCTCGGGTCGTAGATGGCGGGGACTATGGCGCTCTCCATGTGCTTCATGCCTTCGAGGCCGTGGAACGGAGAGTCCGGCTCGAACGAGATAACCTGTATGTCCGGGTTGAACTCCTTGAGGCGCGTCGCGGTTCCCACGAACGTCCCGCTGGTGCCGAGCCCGGCGACGAAGTGGGTGACCTCGCCGTTAGTCTGCTCCCAGATCTCCGGGGCCGTTGACTCGTAGTGCGCCCTGGGGTTGGCCGGGTTGCTGTACTGGTCTGGGTAGAAGTACCGCTCCGGGTCTTCGGCGTACAGTTTGCGTGCTTCCCGGATCGCGCCATCGGAACCCTCGCCGGGGTCCGTCAGCACGAAGTCCACGCCGTAGGCGCGTAGTATCTTCTTGCGCTCTTCGCTCGCGTTTTTTGGCATGCAGAGCTTTACCTTGTATCCGAGGCTCGCCCCGATCCAGGCGTAGGCGATGCCCGTGTTCCCGCTGGTCGCGTCGAGGATGGTCTTCTCGGGGGTGAGCGCGCCGCTCCTCTCGCCGTCCCGGATCATCCATAGGGCGGGCCGATCCTTTACCGAGCCGCCGGGGTTGCGCCACTCGGCCTTGCCGAAGATAGAGACTCCAGGAACCTCACGGCTTATGCTCGGAAGCTCCAGCAGAGGGGTGTTTCCGACGAGATCCGCTACGTTCGTTCCTGTACGTTCGTTAATCCTAGTAATCATGTCGGGATTATTATACAGGCTCGGTCTTGTACGTCCACACGGATAAGGAAATGAGGATTCTAGACCAAAGCTGTAGCCGAAAGGCCAAGGAAGCGGCCTTTCGGCTAAGGTTGGTGCGATGCGCGCATTATACAGAAGTACAAGATTCCGGCGCTAGGGCAAAACGTTAAGAAATTGTTTACTTATCCTAAGGTTTCGAGAACTTCTGGTAAGGCTCTACGGCGGCAGGTAAAAATGGGGGTATCGAGTTCGGTGTAGGAGCTTGCCTCGCTCTCTCGTAATTCCATCATGAGGTCCTGGAACTTCTCTGGCGATTCGGCCTCGAAGGAGAGGATGAACTCGTAGTCTTCGATGCCGAAGCAGTAAGCTGTATTGTTCTTTACGGGGTAGTGCTTACGGCCTATCTGCATGTGTTCGTTCATCATGCGCTGGCGCTCTTCGACCGGGAGCTGGTACCAGGATCGCGTCTTGATGAAGGGATATACAAAGAGGTATTCGCCCTCGCCGGGTACGATGTAGCGGCGGTTCTCGAAGCCGGGGGTATGCTCGCCGACGTAGATCGAACGCCGCGCCAGCCCGAAGTACGAGTAAGCCACCGTGAGGTATTTGCCGAGGCCCGTCTTCATCAGGGCGCTCTGCATCTTCTCGAAAGCGTCGAGCTCGTTGCCTATGCGCCAGAGCATGAAGTCCGCGTCGGAGCGCAATCCCATCAGCGAGAAGGCGCGCAGGAGCATGTCTTCAGAGTGGCGTTCGGTCACCTCCAGAAACTCCTTCTTGCCACGCTCCCGCTCCTCGTCTGGCAGACGCCGCCACAGAGGGTCGAGCTTGAAGAAGACGTAGTTTATGTACTGGGCGGGGAGCTTCTCTTCGGGAGCCTGCTGCTGCCGTTCGCGGGTCTCTGTCATCTTCTACCTCCTCGCGGGTTCGAGCCCGAAGTTGCTCTCGTACAACTCCGCGACGCGGGATAGCTCCTCTTCGGTCAGGTCCGGGGTCTCCGAGGTTACGGCGAACTCTTCTATTTGCTCCTCACCGTAAATGTTTGGGAGGGTCGAGACTACTTCCGGCGAGGCGAGGACGAACTTGAGGGCGGCCTGTCCGAGGGTGCGTTCGCCGGACTCGGTGAGGAACTCTAGCTGCTCGACCTTCTTCAGTCCCTCCGTCAGCCACTCTTTGGGACGGTGGCGGCGGTGGTCGTTCTGGGCGAAGGTAGTGTTCTGGTCGTAGTTGCCTTCCAGCATCCCGCTGGAGTGGGGGACACGGACGATGAGGCTCGTGTCCGTCTCGCGGGCGGCTTCGATCAGACCGCGACCGGGGTCCTGTTCGAGGATGTTATAGATCATCTGCGCGCCCGCTATGTCACGCTCGCGCATGGCCTTCACGCCCTCTTCGAGCCAGCCGATCTTTGGCCCAAGGGCGATTCCGTAAGCGCGGATCTTGCCCTCCGCCTTGAACGCTTCCATCAGCGCGAAGAGGGCGTCGTCCTCGATAGCGTCCATCTTTGTGTTGTGGAGTTGTAGGAAGTCTATGTAGTCGGTGCCGAGCCGCGTCAGGCTCTGCTCCAACGCGAAACGGATGAAGTCTTCGGACCAGTCCTGCGGGCGCTCCTGCTGGCCGCGACGTGCGGTGTGGTTATAGAAGTCGTAGCCGATCTTCGTCGAGATCACAACCTCGTCCCGCATCCCGCCAAAAGCGTCCGCGAGCAGCGTCTCACCCTTGCCCGAACCATAAGTGTCCGCCGTGTCGAAGTAGTTGACGCCTCTGCCGAAAGCCTGTCTCAAAAGGCGAACTGAATTAGCGTCATCCACCTCGCCCCACCATCCGGTCGAGACTGTCCAGACCCCGAACCCTACCTCCGAAACTTCAACGTCCGTGCCGCCGAGCTTGCGATACTTCATCCTCTACCTCTCGTGCTTGCCTGTAACTATAAGCATCCGCCTAAGAACTACTACATTCTACCGGCATCCGCTGTTGACATTCTCTCAATCCGAAAGCCGGATCCTGCATCGAACGTTCTCGACATACCCATGATGTTACGAAAATGTTTCGATTTGGTCTTGATTATGTTTCGTGGATACTGTTAAGCTGGTTGCGGGCTGGATCTGAAAGCGTCTTTGCGGCCCGAAAACAATCTGGAGGGGGATTCATTGGCTGGCATATTCGCGTCTTATCGACGCGCGGCGTTCATTTCGGTTTTGGTTGGGGCGATCTGTCTTGTAATGCTACTAGGTGTGGCGGGGATGGCGCGCGCGGAGCAGATGGTGGCTTCCTGGTACGGACCGGGTTTCGAGGGCGCGACTACCGCGAGCGGTGAGACTTTCAATCCCAACGATTACACGGCGGCCCACAAGACGTTGCCGTTCGGGACGAAGTTGATCGTTACCTACAACGGGCGTTCGGTCGTGGTCAGGATAAACGACCGGGGACCGTATGTTGCGGGCCGGGACCTCGATCTCTCCCAGGCAGCCGCCGAGTACATCGGCCTCACCGCCGCCGGAGAAGCCGCCGTGGAGGTCTCGACCGCCGATCCTTCAACCCCGACGGGGCCATATTCGCCAGACGCGGCCCCATCGCCGGCCCCCTCGGAGACCTCACGGCAGACGCCGGACCCGACTACGCCGGACCCGACTACGCCGGCTGTCACGCAAGGATCTGGCGGACCCGGCGCCGCCACTCCCAAACGTTCCGCGGTCGGAGATCAATACGCGGCACAAGACCAGTACGCGGCGAATAACCAGTACGACGACCAGACGCAGGCGGCGCCGCAAGCCGCGCCGCCGCCACCTCCGGCCGAGGCCCAGCCCGTCGCCCCTCCGCCCACTCCGGAGCCCAGCCGGGTCGAGAAGCCACCGGCGGAGTTGGATACTCCAGGCTCCACGGTCGAGCGTAGGGTCGTACTCTTCCTCGGCGGCGCATTGCCTCAAACTCCCGAGACGCCTCAAGCTACTCCAGAGGCAACCACTCCGGCGCCAGAGGCCAATACTCCAGTGACGAAAGTAGCGCCCGCCGGACAGGCCGCGGCTCCTAAAGAGGGTGTTCCGGGGATAAGCGTACTTCCTGATACTGGAGGTGCTCCGCTCTGGACGCTCCTCGGCGGCGGGCTACTGGCCGGCGCCGGGGCTCTCATGCTTCGCGGTCTGCGCCGCTAAAACGCTTCGGATAGATGTCGGGACGGGTCCTTTGTAGGACCCGTCCGTTCGTATGAGCGCGCTGGGATGATAGCGGACAATCGGCCGATTAGAAGCACAATACCCTTTCGGATGGCGGCGTGATCGCAGGCTACGCCGGTGGAGAGAGTGGGGCTCGCGCCGCCGCCCGCTCTGGTTCGTCCGTCGTCGTGGTGGATGCTTTCCGGGCCAGCACGACCATCGCGGTGCTCGTCTCAAAGGGCGCTTGCGTAATACCGGTAGCCTCTATCTCCGAGGCGGCCGCCACACAGGCGGACTTCCGCATCGGGGAGCGGGGGAGCGCGAAAGTGGCCGGCTTCGACTTCGGAAACTCGCCCACGGAGATCCTGGACGCGGAGATACCGCCCGGCTCGACCGTCGTACTCTCCACCACGAACGGCACCCGCGTCATGGATGCCGCCACGGGCGCCCACGCCATTCTCACTGGAGCCTTTGTAAACGCCCGCGCCATCGCCGACGAGCTGGCGGATAAGGTTCACGCCCCGGATGTCGTGGTGGTCGGTTGTGGCTGGGAGGGACGCCGCGCCTCCGAAGACGAGTCCGCGTCCGGGGCCATACTCCACAGGCTCGAAGAGCGGGGCGCGAGGCTGGACGAGAGAGCCCGGCGCGTTGTCAAGGGTTATCTGAGCCGGTCCCACAGTATCCTCCGGGACAACAGCGCCGCCCGGAGGCTCAAGCGTCTCGGGTACGAGAGAGACCTCGACTTCTGTCTCGCTGAAGATACCGTGCCGGTGGTACCGAGGCTCGTGGATGGAGTCTTCATCAAAGGT